>JBCCTE010000459.1:0-3198 GCA_039198915.1 Cyanobacteria bacterium P01_D01_bin.73
ATGTGCCGGTGATGGTGGCGGCGATCGCCCAGAAGCTAATGGCAAAAACTGCGGAGGATCGCTACCAAAGCGCCCTGGGACTCAAGCATGATCTGGAACGCTGTCTAGAACAGTGGCGCGAAACGGGAGCGGTGGCGGAGTTCGAGCTAGGTGAGAGGGACTTGAGCGATCGCTTCCTAATCCCCGAAAAGCTCTACGGTCGTGAAGGAGAAGTTCAAACCCTACTGGATGCTTTTGATCGAGCCTCCCGGGGCAGCTCCGAGTTAACCCTGGTGGCAGGCTTCTCCGGCATTGGTAAAACCGCCGTAATCAATGAGGTTCATAAGCCAATCGTTGCTAGGCGCGGGTATTTTATTCGAGGTAAATTCGACCAATTTAAGCGCAACATTCCGTTTTCCGCCTTTGTGCAGGCTTTCCGCGACCTAATGGAGCAGCTATCCAGCGAAAGTGATGCCGAGTTGCAAGATTGGAAATCTCAACTCCTTGACGCCCTGGGGGACGATGCCCAAATCATTGTTGAGTTAATTCCAGAGTTGGAGCGCATTATTGGACCACAGCCACCGGTCTCGGAGCTGTTGGGTACTGCTGCTCAAAACCGATTTAATCTCCTCTTTCAACGGTTTATCCAGGTTTTCACCACTGCCAAACACCCCCTAGTTATTTTCCTGGATGACCTGCAATGGGCAGATTCAGCGTCCCTGAACTTAATTCACTTGCTGATGGGGGAGTCCCAGCCGGGGCACTTGCTGCTGCTGGGAGCCTATCGCGATAACGAAGTGGGCGCCGGTCATCCTTTGCTGTTGACTTTGGATGAGATGGGCGAAGCTCGGGCAAATATCGAAACCATCACTCTGCGTCCCCTCAATTCGGATAGCGTGACCCAGTTGGTGAGCGATACGTTGCGAGCTCCCGCGTCAACGGTGCAGACTTTGGCTGAACTGGTGATTGAGCAGACCCAGGGAAATCCTTTCTTTGCCACTCAGTTGCTCCAAAATTTGCATCAGGAGCAATGTATCGTTTTTGACTACGAGGCGGGCTATTGGCATTTCGATCAGCTGCAAATTCAAGATGCATCCCTGGGCAAGGACGTGCTGAAGTTTATGGCGGCGCGTTTGAAGAAGCTGCCCGCTGCCACTCAAAAGGCACTAAAGCTATCTGCTTGCTTAGGCGCACGGTTTGACCTGCAAACTTTGGCAACTGTGCTGGAGGAAGAGTCCATTAATGTGGCGGCGGCGCTGTGGCCGGTGCTCCAAAGCGGTTTTATTGTGCCCAAGGATGAGTTGTACAAGCTTTACGTGGGGGAAGACCCTTCGGCACAGCAGCGATCGCAAACCGAAATCCTCCACTATCGCTTTTTACATGATCGCGTTCAGCAAGCCGCCTACTCACTGATCCCAGAGGCAGAGCGGGGAGCCGTCCACCTCAATATCGGTCGTATTCTGAGACAGACGGCCGCTGATGCTGATTTAGAAGAGCGCAGCTTTGAGTTGGTCAACCATTTCAATCAAGGTGCCGAGCTGCTTCAGGATCAGGAAGAGCGTACAGCGGTGGCGAACCTGAACATCATTGCCGCCCGCAAGGCTCGCAGTTCCACCGCCTACGGGGCAATGGTTGGCTACACCCAGAGCGGGATTGATTTACTTGCGCCTGATGTTTGGACCACAGACTACGAGCTTGCGTTTACGCTGCACTGCTTGGCGATCAAGGCGAGTTATCTGGCGGGTGCTTTGGATGAAATGCAGGAGTTGCTGGACCTTACGCTGGTCCAGGCGAGGGATGACTTGGATACAGCGAAAGTAAATGAGTGGGCGATCGCCGCCCATATCGCTCGGCAACAGTTTGCGGCGGGGTTCGAGTGCAGCGTGCAAACTCTGAAACTGTTGGGAATCGACTTTCCCATGAACGTCGATTCCTCAACGTCACAGGAGCTGCTGAAAGAAACACGCCAGCTAATTCCCGCCGAAGACATCATGACGCTGGCGGCGTTGCCTGTGATGACCGATGAGCGATCGCTGTTGGCAATGCGCATCCTCAACGTGATGATTGCGCCAACCTACCAAAGCCACAGCTATTTGCTGCCTACTCTGTACGCCCTAGCGGTACGTTTATCAATTCAGCAAGGTAATTCACTGGATTCAGCGGTATTTTATGCCTCCTACGGTGGTCTGCTGTGCGCCACAGAGGAAAAGCCAGATGATGGGTGTGCCTGTGGCGATTTGGCTTTGGCGCTACTGGAAAAATCTCCAGACAAATCGCGTCGCTCTCGAACCTACTTGCTAACGGCGGTGAGCGCCTCTAGCTGGAAGTCTCATATCAACAGCGCCATCCAGATTATGCAGATGGGCATTGACAGCGCTGAGGAAACTGGGGACCTGGAGAATAAAACATGGAACTGTTTTAACCAGAATCAGCTCTGTTATTTTGCTGGGCGCAATCTGGCGGATTTTGCCACCAAACTGGAGCGCGATGTTGAGGCGATCGCCCTTACGGAGCAGCCTGTTCAGCGGGAATACATCGCCATTATTCATCAAGCCGTTTTGAACCTGATCACCCCTGAATCCGAGTTGGGAGTTCTCACCGGCACCGCCCTAGATGAAAGCAACGTGCTGGAGGTGTACCAGGCTCAAGGGATTGAACAAGGACTGTTTTGTATTTACCTGCACAAGGCGATTCTGTATTTCCTCGATGATGAAATCGAGCTGGCATTTCCGCAAATTGAACGGGCAGGGCAACATTTGGGACCTGTGCTCGGTCACTATGTGGTACCTATTTTCCACTTCTATCGCGGATTAATTTGCGCTGCCCTGGAGTGCATACAAGAAACAACCCTTGATTATGATTCCGAGATGGTGCGAGAAAACCTGCGCCAGTCTAAGGAATTTTTGAAGCACTGTGCTGAGGGAACCGAGACCAACTTCTTACACAAGTTTCAGCTGCTGGTGGCGGAGGAGAGGCGCTTGCTGGGGACAGACCTGGAAATGCTCGATCTCTATGATGCAGCGATCGCCGGCGCGAAGGAAAACGGATTTATTCAGGAAGAGGCTCTGGGGAACGAATTAGCGGCGAAATTTTACCTGTGCTGGGGTAAGGAAAAGGTGGCGGCGGAGTATATGCAGGAAGCCTACTACTGCTATGCCCGCTGGGGCGCGGATGCGAAGGTGGTGGACCTAGAGGCAACCTATCCGGCGTTACTTCAGC
>JBCCTE010000460.1:0-3187 GCA_039198915.1 Cyanobacteria bacterium P01_D01_bin.73
AGCAAATCTAGCCGGTGCCGACTTGGTGGTAAATACCACGCCCATCGGGATGCACCCTCACGAAGATGCCGCCCCCCTAAATGAAACTCAGCTTGCCCAGCTCCTCGAATCCGCAGTGGTTTACGACATTATCTATACGCCCCGCCCCACGCTCTTGCTAAAGCACGCCGCCGACCGAGGTTTGAAAACCTTAGACGGGCTGGAAATGTTGGTGCAGCAGGGGGCGATCGCACTGGAAAAATGGTCCGGGCAAACGGCTCCGGTAGATACTATGCGTCAGGCTTTGCTGGATTGGTTTGATGGGAAGGGGTAGGAGCTTTAAAATTACTTCATTGGTTTGACGCGGCAATCCTGGCATAGGGGCGCTGCCCCTAAAACCCCGCTTAAGGGACTATGCCCCTTAAGAATCCCGTTTTTAATTGTTTAGTTCCTTTTGGCAACGGCTGTGACTATTACCCCTATTCGTCCTCAATCTGCTTCCCCCACCACGGTTCCCGATTCCTTAGGTCGCTTCGGTCAGTTCGGCGGCAAGTATGTCCCCGAAACCTTAATGCCTGCCTTAGCAGAATTAGAAGCAGCATTCTGGAAGTATCGGGATGATGCTGATTTCCAGGCCGAGCTAAACGGCCTCCTCAAAGACTACGTCGGTCGCCCCAGTCCCCTCTATTTCGCTGAGCGCCTGACCGATCACTACGCCAAACCCGATGGCACCGGTGCTCAGATTTATCTAAAGCGCGAAGACCTCAACCATACCGGCGCGCACAAGATTAACAATGCGATCGCCCAAGCCATCCTCGCCAAGCGCATGGGCAAAAAGCGCATCATCGCCGAAACTGGAGCCGGTCAACACGGTGTCGCCACCGCCACCGCCTGCGCCCGCTTCGGACTGGAGTGCATCATCTATATGGGCGTCCACGATATGGAACGCCAAGCCCTCAACGTATTCCGTATGCGCCTAATGGGAGCCGAAGTACGCGGCGTATCCGCAGGCACCGGCACCCTCAAAGACGCCACCTCCCAAGCCATCCGCGACTGGGTCACCAACGTCGAAACCACCCACTACATCCTCGGTTCCGTCGCCGGTCCCCATCCCTATCCCATGATGGTCCGCGACTTTCATGCAATCATCGGCACCGAAACCCGCCAGCAGTGCAAAGAACTATGGGGCGGACTTCCCGATATTTTGATGGCCTGCGTCGGCGGCGGCTCCAACGCCATGGGGCTATTCCACGAATTTGTCCCCGAAACCAGCGTCCGTCTAATTGGCGTTGAAGCAGCAGGCTTCGGCACCGACACCGACAAGCACGCCGCCACCCTAACCAAAGGTCGCGTCGGCGTACTCCACGGCGCCATGAGCTACCTAATCCAGGACGACGACGGGCAAGTCATCGAACCCCACTCCATCAGTGCCGGTCTCGACTACCCCGGTGTCGGCCCCGAACACTCCTATATGCACGACAACGGACGCGCCGAATACTACAGCGTCACCGACGACGAAGCCCTCGACGCCTTCCAAAAAGTGTCCCGCCTCGAAGGCATTATCCCCGCCCTCGAAACCGCCCACGCCTTCGCCTATCTGGACTACCTGTGCCCCACTGTGGAAGGCAGCCCCAAGCTAGTGATCAACTGCTCCGGTCGCGGCGACAAAGACGTGCAGACCGTAGCCAAAGTCCTAGGCGACAAACTTGGCTAAAGAACTCGCCTAATCAGCATCGTTCGAAAACTTCAGCGCGGTCACAGTCCAAGGAGTAATCACCTCCGACACTGCGATCGCGCTTTTTTCCAGCAAATCAGTTTCTACACAATTGTTGCCTACTAAAGGCTGACCCAGAATTTCCGCGTTTTCCAAAGACGCCACCTCACCATGACTCTCATGGCAATGGACAACCCAATTTTTAGCGCTATCTTCAGACCGCTTAAGGGTCATTAATCGCAGATTTGACTGCCCCAAAGTCAATAATTGTGCAGCAGCAGGCTGAGTCTTAGGAGTGGAAGAATCGGGGGCGATCGCCACAGCCCGCAAAGGACGATTCAAGCAATCCGCATGGTGAACCGTGCCAGCCTTCTGCCAAGATCTAGCGTGTGGATACAGCGCATAGGTAAAGCAGTGATATCCCTTGTCTGCATTGGGATTGGGCCAAGTCGCCCCTCGCAACAGCGTCAACCGCAACTGCCCCGGCTTAGCATCATAACCATGCTTACAATCATTCAAAATGCTGAGTCCAACCGTATTATCCGCCGCGCTTAAATCTGCCCATTGCAGCGCTGGCACTTCCCATTTCGCTTTTTCAGCGTCGGTTTTCGGGCGAGTGGGTCGCGCGATCGCCCCGCAAGGAATTTGGTAAGTTGCCTGGTCGTAGGACTCGTCCAAAAACACCGCCGCTTTGACTAATACGTGGCGATCGCGCCAATCCACCTGAGTGGTTACGGTCAAATATGGACTATTTGAATCAAGAATATAGTCCTGCCAAAACGTCGAATTTTGCCATTTAAACGTGGTCCTAATGCGCTGCCGAACCGGACCCGTTTCTAACCATTTGATATCAATAAGCTGCGGCGCTGACAGTGAATACTTTTCATAATCGGGATCAATATTCCAGGCGTCCCAATACTGCCCCTCATCCTTAAAAAATTGCAGTTGATTACTGGATGACTTCAGGCAGTTTTCACCCGTTGCCAAATCAATCAATTCAGTAACTAATCCGCTATCAGAATCGATAGTAGCTTCAATAAATTGATTGGCTAGTTTATATCGATGATTTTCTGTAGAGATATCGTCATCCTTTTCAATCGGCTTTAGATAAATAGTCTGATAGCCAATGCTGTCTACTGTATCTAGAGAAACTAACAACGATCGCCCCTCATTATTCCCTTCTTCCATAGAACAGGAGTCAACAATCTGCGACTTCAAAGCTTTACCGTCGTGGGCGATCGCCTGCCAATTTTCGCCTGTCCAGTCTTCAGAGATTGGAACTTCTACGATGTCGGAGCGATCGCCATCCACAGAGTTGAAAATCAAGTAGGGAATCGCATCATCGCCAGGCTTTGAATCGACGATAGCTTTTGTCCATCGAGCCATCGTACGATTCAAAACCGTCTGAGCAGTATCCTTAGCAAATTGCCAATCTTTATCTGCATCAACGTAGGCTTCAGATACAGCAGAGCCAGGCAAAATATCATGGAACTG
>JBCCTE010000461.1:0-3178 GCA_039198915.1 Cyanobacteria bacterium P01_D01_bin.73
GAAGGTAGATGTAGCGCATGGGGCAATTGGTCAATTAATTCAACGTCCTTAACCCTTTAGAGGATGTCGGATAGCTCAGACTTTAATTGCCCCACGATCGCCGCGATCGCCACATTAGTCGCCTCTCCGGTAGCACGGCTGACCAGCTCCACTTCGCCGTCAGCAATGGACCGCCCGGTGACCACGCGATAGGGAATGCCGATTAGCTCCGCATCCTTAAATTTCACCCCGGCACGCTCCGGGCGATCGTCCAGTAAGGTTTCGATGCCCGCCGCCGTTAGCTCGTCGTAAAGCTTCGTGGCAACTTCCATTTGGTCGTCCGCTTTCACATTGGGCACGGTGATAATCACGTGATAAGGCGCAATTTCCTTGGGCCACACAATGCCGCGATCGTCGTGACACTGTTCCACCGCCGCCTGGGCAATGCGCGACACACCAATGCCGTAACAGCCCATCCACAGGGGCTGGGGCTTACCGTTGACATCCATAAACTTCGCTTCCATCGCCTGGGAATATTTCAAACCAAGCTGGAAAATATGCCCCGCTTCAATGCCTCGCGCCGTTTGTAAAATTTGATCGGGGTTATGGACAGCGCGATCGCCCGCCTGAGCTTCCCGCAGATCCACCGCATCGAGCAACTGATATTGGTCACCCCAATTGGCACCCACCACGTGGAAATCCACCTTGTTTTGCCCGGTAACAAACCCCTTTAATTCTGCCGCCGTCGGGTCCACTAATCGTAAAAACTTCGGCGCAATATCACCCGATTTCTTAATGCAATCATCACTCAGATCAGGACCAATATAGCCAAGGGGAATTGGCTGCGTTGTCCACTTTTTTAAACGCCCTTCATCGGGCACTTCCAAGGACAAAACTTTAGTGGCTTCGTAATCCCCCGCCCGGCGCGTTAACTCATTAAAAAGCTTGATATCGTTAACATCTTGATCGCCACGAATCGATACTAAAACCGGCAGCAAGACACTATTGTCAAAAACGCATTCGTAAAGAACGTTCTTAACAGTTTGGGTGGGGTCACAGTTTAAGGTTTCGCATAGGGTAGCGATGGTTGCCGTGCCCGGAGTTTCTGTTTCTTTAAACGTGTCAAAGGTAGAGGGCACCGCATCGGGAGGCATCGAAACCGCCTTTTCAATATTGGCGGCGTACTGTTCATCTTCGGTGTAAAGAATCTCGTCTTCGCCCGTTTCCGCCAGGATCATAAATTCCTGAGACGCACTTCCCCCGATCGCCCCAGAATCCGCCTGCACCGGTCGAAACTGCAAACCACAGCGGCTCAAAATTTTCCGATAGGCACCATCCATATCGTCATAAGTTGCCGCCAAACTTTCCTCATCGGCATGGAAAGAATAGGCATCTTTCATAATAAATTCGCGCCCTCGCAGCAACCCAAAACGGGGACGAATTTCATCGCGGAATTTCGTTTGAATCTGATATAAATTCTGGGGCAATTGGCGATAGGACTTCACCATATCCCGCGCCACCGCCGTAATCACTTCCTCGTGGGTGGGTCCCAAACCCAACTCCCGGTCCTGGCGATCGCTCAGGGAAAACATAATCCCCTCGGCGTTATAGGTATCCCAGCGCCCCGACTCCCGCCAAAGCTCCGACGGCTGTAGCTGAGGCAGCAAACATTCCTGGGCTCCGGTGGCGTCCATTTCCTGGCGCACAATTTCCGACACCTTTCGCAATACCCGCCACATCATCGGCAAATAGGCATAAATTCCGCTGCCAATTTGTCGAATAAACCCCGCCCGCAGCAATAGCTTATGGCTGATCACCACCGCCTCTGCCGGATCCTGGCGGAGGGTTACAAAAAGCATCTGTGAAAGCCGCATGGTTAAAGGGGATTCGCTGGGCGTACAACTGGACTCGGACCTAGGCTAGGATACTGGACCGAGGGCGATCGTGGCCCCATAGAATCGGAGTGATTGGCGTTGGAACCACTGATATCGGAGTGCATCGGACCATGGCTGCGGATCCCAGCATCGAAAACGTGAATGAGGAGCTAGTCGAAGATTCTCAAAGTATGGATGGCGATGGGTCACAGAACACACGCCAGGAGGATGCAGTGGATCACTCCATGGATGATTTAGCAGCGGCGCTAACCTCAGTCCCCCCTCGCAAGCAAACGGCAGCCAAATCTGACGCGCTGGATTTGGATGACGAGGCGATCGACGAAGTAACCGGCGAAAGCACCGAAGCGCCCGTGGACCTACTAACCAATCCACCCGCGCCGCCACCGCCACCGCCGAAGCCCAAACCCAGCGCAATTCTGCCCCTAAGCCCTCCCGATCCGGAAGCCAAGCCCCCCGCTCCGCCTCCAAATTCAACGCCTCAGAATTTTGGTGATTTAGCGATCGCCCCCGATTCCTCTGCTGACGAAAAGCCCACCGAAGCAACCGAAAAGTCTGAAGCTTCCGCAGATAACAAAGACGAATCAGAAACAGAGGAAGATACTGCGCCGAAGCCAGTGCCTTGGTTTGAGCCGCCCATCGAGCGATCGTCCACCCTGGTTCTAGCTCCCGTTGGCGATCGCGTCCGTATGACCTTGCCAGCAGATCCCAGAGTCGGTGAATCGGGACTAACCTGGACGGCGCTATGGCAGAAACTAATGCACCAAATCCACAACGAAAAGCACTTCTGGACACCAGAAATGGAAGTGGAATTGGTCTGCTACGGTCGCATTTTGGAAGAGCGGCAGTTGGGGGCGATCGCTGAAGTATTGGAAGAAGTGCAGTTGCAGCCGGTGAAGTTGTTCTGCAATCAGCCGGAAACTGCGGAAGTGGCGATCGCGGCTGGCTATACCTTGAGTTACACCCCATCTGATGAAGAGCCCAGCGAGGAAATAGAAGAAGAGGAGGCGGGGGCGATCGATGGATTGTATTTGGATAAAAGCGTGCGATCAGGCGTGGAGATTAACTATCCCGGTTCGGTGATGGTGCGTGGCGATATCAATCCTGGCGGCGCAGTTATTGCTGGCGGCGACATTATTGTTTGGGGGCGGCTGCGAGGAATTGCCCACGCCGGAGCCAACGGCAACTATCAAGCAACCATCCGAGCGCTGCGCCTAGAAGCCACCCAAATCCGCATCGCTAGCCGCGCTGCCCGAGTCCCCCCCGCCGACGGTGAAACTCCCCAACCGGAGGTTGCCCATATCGAC
>JBCCTE010000462.1:0-3178 GCA_039198915.1 Cyanobacteria bacterium P01_D01_bin.73
AATGGTTGTTGCAACGCAATATTCTTTTCCCCCAGATGAGTTACTGAAGCCTGTATTTGTCAATGCTTCCACGAGGGAATAGACTCCAAAAACAGAACCTGCAATCGATCACCAGTACATCACTATGCCGGGAATAACGCTCTGTTTTTTGTGCGGAAACTTTCCGTAACTTAGACTGGATTCAGTAGTTTAATGCGCATAATAGTAATATTAAGCACTGCTTGAGGCGCGCTTCACTGGGTATGGTGATTATGGAAAGCGAGCTTCCGCCATCAGTGTGTTAACATCTGCCAACTCTTTAGCTCTGCGGGCGATCCCGGATCCTGCCTTGGATGCTTTTTCGGAAGCCCCACAATCCAGTGGCAATCGAGCGCAATCTACTGAGTGGGATTTACTCAATTGCGTTAAGATTTTTTCCCGTTCCCCCAGCTAAATCCCCCGCTAACGTCATTAACTAACGGTACCCAATAGGCTGCGTTGAGCTATGGTGCCTCCTCTTTAAAATTGCTGTGTTTGTCCATAAATCCGAGCCTTCAAAGTCACCTAAGGTCACGCGACTGTCGAACCAGCCTCAAGCAGAGTTGGAGCGAGTTCACGATGAAAATGATCGACTACGGGCGGAGAACGAGAAATTAAAGGCGGCGCTACAGGAGGCGGAGAAGCTGCAGTTAGACCAAATTCAGCGCAGTAAGTTGGCGAGCATGGGGAGTTTGGCGGCGGGGTTGGCTCACGAAATTAACAATCCCATTTGTTTTATCCACGGCAACTTGGTTCATGCTCAGCAGTACAGCAGTTTGCTGTTGGAAATTGTTGAAGCCTATGGCGATCGCCTCCCCAGCCCGGATCCAGCGTTGGCGGCCATGCTGGATGAAATTGAAATTGACTTTATCCGCGAAGATTTTCCCCGGCTGATGCAATCGATGCGAGAGGGATCGAAGCGAATTCGCGGTGTGGTTTCTTCCTTGCGTACCTTTGCTAACCTCGACGCGTCTGATTTGAAAACGGTGGATTTGCATCGCAATTTGGATAGCGTTTTGCAGCTGCTGAATCATCGCCTTTTAGATTTGGAGCAACTTTCATCGCTGCCGGAAATTAATGTGATTCGGCACTATCGCGAATTGCCCGCGGTGGAGTGCTATCCCGGTTTGATTAACCAGGTCCTTTTCAACGTAATTGACAATGCGATCGACGCCATCTACAGACGTTTTGGCGCATCGCGAAAGTGTAAGCCACCGGCTGACGCTGATACCTCGCAGGCTGACATTGGTGAAAAGGGCGAACCCGGCCAGCCTTCTGTTCCTGCGAAGGGGCAGCTAGAGCTAGAAACTCGGTGGGACGAGGCGAAAAATTGGGTGGAAATAACGGTGCGTGACGATGGGGATGGGATTGCTGAGGACGATCGCGATCGCATCTTCGACCCGTTTTTCAGCACCAAACCTGTGGGGCAAGGCATTGGGCTGGGACTAACGGAAGCGCACCAGGTCATTATCGAACACCATCGCGGTCGCATTGAGCTGGAGACTACTCCCGCTGGAGGTGCAGCGTTTACCTTAAAAATTCCGGTTAATTACCAAGCTGAATCCCGCGCCTAGTCCAAGGAGCAAAGCTTGGCGGATAAGGCGCGGCTAGTTCAACCGTGCGAAAAAGGCGGCAATTTCCGTCTTTGCCTTCTCGTCCAGCCGCTGCCAATTGATTTCTCCCTCCGACTCGAACAGGCTTTCGTCCACGTCCACCGAAACGCGATCGCCCGTACTCAACGCCGCCCGCGCTGCAAAATCCTTGAAGCAAATGCGATAGCAAATCTGCCACAGGTCAATCATTGCCGCGCGATCGCCTTTATTCAGATGAAACGTGTACAGCGGCTGGGGCTGGGGCAGCGCATCCAACGCCCCCTGGATATCATCAACGCGGGGCATATCCCCCACCTTTTCCGCATCCTTCAACTGCTGCTCCAACAGCTTAATCCGCGCCCTAGTCTCCTCCGTTGTTCCCTCCGGCCACTGCCACTCCTCCTCGTACTTCCCCTCCCACTCGGACTCATCCAGCGCCTTGCGAATATTGTCGATTGCCCGAATCAGCGCCGGCTGCATCAGCGCCTCCGCTTTGTACCAGGCATTGATATCGCTTAATTTTGGCTTCATCGTCAGAAATGCTGTCAAAAATGCTAAAGAAAGATGCTGAGCTACTCGATAGTCGATAAAAAGGAGCAGACAATCGCAGTACAACGCTGAAAAAGTCAGGTGCTCAGAAGGTCAGGCCCGTAAACAATCGGTCTAAATTCTAAACCGTTTGTCCTACGTCTTCCTGCTTCCCTGATTAATCCTTAGCCCTAAACCAAGCCCTCGTTTCCAGGGTGCACCCCATGCCGTCGATCGCCCGCAAAAACCTGTTTGAAGACATTCCCCGCTTCCTCGTCGCCCAAGCCGGAATTATCTTCTCCGTCAGCCTGGTCACTATCCAAACCGGCGTGTTCCGGGGCTTTATGCAGTCGGCCTCCCTGCTGGTGGATCAATCCAGCGCCGACCTGTGGATTACCTCCAAGGATTTTGTGCATATGGAGCTGACCCTGCCGCTTCCCTATGAGCGGGTGGTGGAAGTTCGTCAGGCGAAGGGCGTGGACCGGGCGGAGGCGGTGATGCTGAGCAAGGCTCTGTGGCGCGATCGCGATGGCAAGCTCGACACCGTATCCATCGTTGGCACCCATCCCGGCGCGGCGCTGCTGCAACCATGGAACGTCACCGCCACCAAAATCCAGGAGCTCAAGCAGCCCTACCGCGTGCTCGTTGATCGCTCCAGCCTATCCAAGCTCAATCTGAAAGATCCCGGCAGCAAAGGCACCGTCAGCGGCCTACCGGCTGAGGTGACGGGACTGACCCAGCGCACCCAGTCGGTGGTCTTCAGCCCCTTCGTTTTTTCGTCCCTGGAAACCGCCAAAGCCTACCTGACCAATAATCGTCAGGGGCTGGTGGACTGCCAGGTGGGAAGCGATGGCGAAATTAGCTGTGCCCAAGCCGCCAGCCGCAGCAACTCCGCCCCCCAATCCATGAGCGGCGACACCTCCTCCGACTCAAAAATCGCTGCGCCCCCATCCCTCAAAACGCTAAATCTGGCGGATCCGGTGACCTTTATCTTGGTGCGGGCAGAGTCGGGTGTTTCCCTGCCACAGCTCAAAACTCAG
>JBCCTE010000463.1:0-3168 GCA_039198915.1 Cyanobacteria bacterium P01_D01_bin.73
AGCCGGGTCTGCTTCAGGAAGTCATCAAAGTCAAACTGCGCCGTCAGGATTTTCTCCTGCATCTTCTCGGCATCAGCCAAATCCACCGCTTCCTGAGCCTTCTCCACCAGGGTCAGCACGTCACCCATACCCAGAATCCGCGACGCCATCCGTTCGGGATAAAACGGCTGGAGCGCCTCCACCTTTTCACCGACACCGATGAACTTGATGGGCTGTCCAGAAATCTGCCGCACCGACAGCGCCGCGCCGCCACGCGAGTCACCGTCCATCTTGGTCAAAATGGCGCCGGTAATCCCAATCTGCTCATGGAACGTACGGGTCAGGTTTGCCGCCTCCTGACCGGTCATGGCATCCACCACCAGCAGCACATCGTGGGGCTGAACCACGTTCTTAATTTGCCCCAGCTCGTCCATCATGTCCTGGTCAATCTGCAATCGACCGGCGGTATCCACAATCACCGTGTCGATCGCCTCAGCCCGCGCCTTTTCAATACCCTGCCGGGCAATCTCAACCGGATCCCCATCGGGTCCCAGGGAAAACACTGGCACATCTATTTGCTTACCCAGGGTTTTCAACTGGTCGATCGCCGCAGGACGATACACATCCGCCGCCACCATCAGCGCCGATCGCTTCTCCTTGCGTAGGTGCAGCGCCAATTTCGCCGTCGCCGTGGTTTTACCGGTACCCTGCAAGCCCGCCATCAAAATAACCGTCGGAGCCTGGTCCGCCTGCGCCAACGGGACATTGCTATCCCCCATCAACGCCACCAGCTCATCGTTAACGATCTTGATAAACTGCTGACCGGGATCAACGCCGCTGACCACCTCAGCCCCCTGGGCTTTGGCTTCTACGTCGGAAATAAATTGCTTAACGACCTTTAGGTTGACATCCGCCTCCAGCAAAGCCCGACGCACTTCCTTCAGGGCGTCTTTGATATTCTCCGGGCTGATTTTGTCCTGACCCCGCAGGGACTTCCAAGCGGACTCAAAGCGATCGGCGAGGGCTTCAAACATGGCGGGCGGCGGTTGGCGTGGTAAGTCGTGTTAACCCCGTGAAATATCCGGCAAAGGACATTCGCTCTCCAGAAGTGGACTGAGCTATTGGGATATTTGATGATACCGCGCCGGATCCCAAACCGATAGGGCGATCGCAGCATCCTTCACGCCACTGTTTGCCTAACCAGAGCCCACGGAAAAAGAGCGGACAAGCAATTGAAACGTAATCTAAGACTTGCGCCACCTAAGGCTTGCGCTTAAAGAAGCCGGTACTGCCCTTGCCGCCGTTTGATTCGCGGATTAGCCAGTAGCTCAGGGAAAGGGCTGCGATCGCCAACGCCAGTCCAATAATTTCCGTTCCATCGACCTTCTTAAGATCAAGCAGAATAATTTTCCGCGCGACAGCGGTCAGAGACGTTGCCACCACTAGCTCAACCTGCACCACGTGCTTCCGTAGATAGGCAGTGATATTTTCCAGAATTTCCAAAGCGATCAAAATACTCAAGAAGCGCCCAAAAATATCCTGTAGCTCCTTGGTAAAGAATCCATCGGGTGAATCCGTTAGCTGACCGCTGAGGAGAAATACCAGGTCAACACAGGCTACGAGGATCACCGCCACCATCGCCACCGACAAAATCCGGGATACCAACCCCTCCACCATCTCCATGATGTGGATGAATTCGCGGTCTTGGTATAGAGCTTTCCAGAGCGTTTTCATAAAAGAAACCATAGGAATTAGGGACGCTTAGCGAGCGGAGATTGTGGGACGGATCGACACTAGTTCCGGGTGGGCACTGGGAGTTTCCCGCGATTTTGCAACCTTTGCAAGGTCAATGGCAACAAATACAGCAGGTCCCGCTTCGCTAAGGGGCAGCATTTTAAAGTTGGGAGAACTGGGCTGAAAAGACAAGCTCTAAATTTAATTGATGAATCAATAGTCAGCTTGACTGATAATTTGGGGGATGGTCAGCTTAACTTCTGCTAATCCATCAATTGCTTTTTGTTGTTTCCCAACGACCCGTAACTGTTTTGTCTTCAGATTGTCCTCCACTTTCTCCGCCTGCACCTGACCCTTCGTTGATGGCGAGTCATCATCAGGATCAGTCCGATCGCTGTGTCGTAAAGATGGTGGAGCGGCTGGATCGATATTTGGCAAAGCAGTGGCCAAATCTGTCGCGATCGCGATTCCAAAAGCTAATCGAAGCGGGGCAAGTCCAGCACAACGGCGTGGTGTGCACAAACAAGAAGCTGATGTTAGCCGTGGGTGATCGCCTCGAAGTGACTATCCCCGCTGCCCAGCCCATCAATCTGAAACCCCAGGCGATCGCCCTGGATGTACTGTACGAGGACCGGGACGTCATTGTGGTTAACAAGCCCGCCGGGATGGTGGTTCACCCGTCTGCCGGTCACGAAGACGGCACCCTCGTTAACGCCCTGCTGGCCCACTGCCAGACCCTACCGGGAATGGAAATGCCCGCCATTAACGGCGTCAAACGTCCTGGTGTCGTCCATCGCCTGGATCGGGACACCACCGGGGCGATTATGTTCGCTAAAACCGACCTGGCAAACCAGCACCTCCAGGCTCAGCTCCGCCACAAAACCGCCCATCGAGAATACCTTGGCATCGTCTTCGGCTCTCCCCGCCACAGCGATGGCATTATCGACAAGCCCGTGGGGCGAAATCCCAACGATCGCAAACGCCAGGCGATCGTCCCGGAAGAAAAAGGCGGTCGCCGCGCCATCACCCACTGGTACATCGAAGAACGCATGGGCAACTTTACGCTCATGCGCTTTGAACTCAAGACCGGGCGCACCCACCAAATCCGCATCCACTGCACCGATATGGGGCACCCTATGGTGGGCGATCGCACCTACGGATCCAGCCGCACCAAAATTGGCGTCAACCTCCCTGGACAAGCCCTCCACGCCTGGAAGCTCAGATTTATGCACCCACGCACCGGAGAAATCATTTCCACCGAGGCACCCCCACCTGAGCACTTTATTACGTTATTGAATGTGCTGCGGCGGCGATCGCACTAGCCATAAACTTCAACGTGCCCAACCATCAGAACTTATAGTCCAAACCTAAAATATTCCAGAATTCAAATATTCCAGCATTCAAGTATTCAAGAACTTAAAAAGGCGGCACCCAGATTCGAACTGGGGATAAAGG
>JBCCTE010000464.1:0-3151 GCA_039198915.1 Cyanobacteria bacterium P01_D01_bin.73
GGAATTTTTGAAATAAATCTGCGATCGCAGCTTCGGAGATTCAGCCAACACGTCAGCTAAGACAGAGTTGGTCAGTGCGGCGGATGACATACCCTGCCGAGGCGACACATCGACTTGAACTAATTCAGAACCCACGGACGCTTACAACTCCCAATGGTCTTGCTTAGTGCTGCCCGGGTTGCCTGTGGATAGAGCTTCAACAACCCTTTGAAACACGGTGGTGCGAAGTAATGGCGCGAGGTTTTTAATTGCAATCTTTTCAGTATTAGGAACGCACTGAAAGACGGACCGCACTTTGTTCGCATTCCAAGCCTAGCAGTTGTTCGGAGGTTGGGGATCAGGTGGAAAGGAGATGTTACAGGGGTCGTTTCTAAAGAGAATTTTTATCAATGTCAACGAATTTTTGTCAACGGCACTCTATCGATAAACCAACGCGATGATACGTGGGTTCACAGCGCCGATCGCAATGCCTGGATTAGCCATTGATTTTGGGGTGGGGTACGCACGGCAACACGGAAATAGCACTCCCCCAACTCCGGAAAGGTTGCGCAGTTACGAATGGCAATGCGATCGCCGGCCAATAGCTTTTGTTGAACTGTCGATGCCGCCGTCGAACTTTTCACCAACAGATAGTTCGCCACACCTGGATAAACGGTCATTCCCGGCAGTGAACTTATCCCTTCTTGCAGTTGCCCTCGCGCTGCCGGTAGCCATTTCCACGTTTGTTGCGCAAAGTCGCGATCGCCCAGCGCCACAATCCCCGCCACCTCCGCCAGGGCATTCACACACCAGGGATCGCGCCACTGTTGCCAGCGTTTAAGGCGATCCGGATGGGCGATCGCATACCCCAGTCGCAAGCCAGGAATGCTGTAAAACTTGGTGAGCGATCGCACAACTACTAACTGGGGATACTCCGCCACCTGGTCAATCAAGCTTTGCTGCTCTTCCGACGGCAAAAAGTCCATAAATGCCTCATCGATCGCCACCAAATCCAGCGCGTCAGAAGTTTCTACAAGTTGCTGGCGGATTTTATCTGCGGACCAAAGGCGACCGGTGGGGTTGTGGGGGTTATTTAGCCAGAGAGCGCTGTGGGGTTGGGGCGATCGCGGCCAGGGTAGGTCGAGATTGTCCGGATCCAGTGAGAGAGGAATGGTTGTGATGGGGATATTGAGCGCTTTCAATGCCCGCCCATAGTCGGCAAATGCGGGCACAGGTAAGTACACCGTGGCTAAGTCGCTGCAATCCCGCGCAATCCAAGTGAATAATTCCGCCGCTCCGTTGCCGGGAAATACCCAGTCCGAGTCGATGCCGTGATGCTGGGCGATCGCCTCCCGCAGGCGTCTGTAGCTGGGGTCGGGGTAAGCGGTTAAAGCCTGCTGATTTTCGATGGCGTTTCGTAGCGCATCAAGGACTGACTGGGGTGGTCCTAGCGGATTGATGCTAGCGGAGAAGTCGAGGATTTCGTTGGGGGAACACTGGGCGATCGCCGCTGCCCAATTTAAATTTCCCCCGTGGGTGGGTATCGCAGCCGTCATAACAGCCGATCCCTAAGAGTCGCCCCTAGCTTTTCCAACGCGCCGTCCTAATTCGTAAAAGCCCCCGGCAATCACCGCCATCATGCCTACGCTGACGGTCCAGCTGGTACCCAAACTCCAAGCAATAAACCAGTTCGCGCCAATGCCCGCAAAAAAGAAGGGGAAAATGCTGAAAATTGACGCGTAAAATGCGTTCTGGGCTTCGCGGTTGGTGCGGGTGCGCTCGAATTCTTCTTCGGTGGCGTAGAGCGATCGCTCCGCAAAATCAAACCAGCGAACAATTTGGTCCATAATCCAGTCGCCCACGGGAGACAGGCCCATATACAGCGCCAGGGACCAGAGACACACTCCGGCGATCGCATCACCGCTAACTTCGACAATAAAGGGCACCCAGTCCGGCAACGGCACCAAAAATCCGGTTATATCTAGCGACCTAGCCAGCTCAAAACTACTCAAAACTACAAACCCCTCAACACTCCCCACTAGGCTACCGCTTTAATCCAAAACGGTGTGTGTCAATTGCTCCCGTTGACAGTCAGGATGTTTAACCGGAGTGATTAACTTGGTTAGCGCTGCTAGAAACGGGAACGCCCATGCAACTTATTGACTGGATTGTTGTACTGCTCTATCTGCTGGCGTCCCTGGGCATTGGGCTATGGCTGTCCCGCAAGGCATCGAACAGCTTGGAGGACTTTTTTGTTTCTGGGCGATCACTCCCCTGGTGGCTGTCGGGTACCAGTATGGCGGCCACCACATTTTCCATTGATACGCCGCTGTATGTGGCTGGGGTGGTGG
Organism: Cyanobacteria bacterium P01_D01_bin.73; assembly: GCA_039198915.1. Lineage (GTDB taxonomy): Bacteria > Cyanobacteriota > Cyanobacteriia > CACIAM-69d > CACIAM-69d > CALGDE01. Next base: position 2,331 of record JBCCTE010000464.1, read on the forward strand.
CAACGCGGGGCATTGTCGGCAACTGGGAATGGTGGAGCTTTGCCGTTGCCCACATGATTATGGTGTACGTATTTGCACGGCTGTGGCGGAGATCGGAGGTAGTGACCGATGCAGAGCTGACAGAACTGCGCTACGGCGGCAAGATGGCGGCGACGTTGCGGGCGGTTAAAGCCTTCCTGCTAGCGGTGCCCACTAACTGCATCGGCATTGGCTACGCCATGTTGGCCATGGTGAAGGTGGTGGACGCTCTCAATCTTTGGCAAAGCGTAGGCATCGAGCCGGCGGACAATTTGAAAGTATTCAGCGTGGTGGGCGTCAGCTTGTTTGTGCTGATTTACACCGGTTTTTCTGGACTGTGGGGCGTAGTGGCGACGGATTTTATTCAGTTCTTCCTCGCCCTGTTTGGCGCAATTGTGGTGGCGTGGTTTGCGATCGCCGAAGTGGGCGGAGTCCCCGAACTGCTGACCCAGGTACAGGCGATCGGCACCCAAGACACCCTGGCGTTTCTGCCGCTGCAATGGAATAACGGTCCTTTTACGATTCCTCAATGGAGCGACGCGGCGGAGATTACGGCGGGCACCTTTGGCGCTTACGTGCTGCTGCAATGGTGGAGTTTTCGCCGCAGCGATGGGGGCGGAGAATTTATTCAGCGTTTGCTGGCCGCGAAGTCGGAAGCGGAGGCGGAAAAAGCAGCGTGGTGGTTCAATATCCTGCACTATGGCATCCGTACCTGGCCGTGGATTTTGGTGGCGCTGGCGGCAATGGTGCTTTATCCCACCCTAGAAGATCCTGAGCTAGGCTACCCCACCCTAATGCTCGAC
>JBCCTE010000465.1:0-3136 GCA_039198915.1 Cyanobacteria bacterium P01_D01_bin.73
AACCGGCGCTCGTCTGATATAGGGTACTGGATTGCTGCCGATCCCCCTAATTCCTACGCCGGTTAGGAGGGGAATCCATGCAGCCCGTAGACTTCACCCCTTTAGCGGCGGTTTGTGCAGATTTAAATGATTCTTGGCAGCCGGCGCGGGTTGAACAGGTTTTTCAGCGCGATCGCTTCACCGTTTTTCTGTGTTTGCGCACCCTCAATAATCGCGGCTGGCTGGCAATTTCCTGGCATCCCCAGGCAGCTCGAATCCACGTAGCAGCGCCGCCGCCAAAAGCACCGGACACCTTTACCTTCAGCCAACAGCTTCTCCACCAAATTAAAGGCTTTGCCCTGGTAAATTACGCCTGGGTTGCCCCTTGGGAGCGGGTGGTGGATCTGCAATTTGCCAAGCGTCCCGGCGACCCGGTGCAGTGGCATCTGTACGTGGAAATTATGGGCAAATACAGCAATGCCATTCTGACCCACGCGGACCAAACCATCGTCACCGCTGCCCACCAGGTTAGCGACCAACAATCCAGCCTGCGCCCTATCCAAACGGGACAGCCCTACGTACCGCCGCCCAAGCTTACCGATGCCGTACCTACCCTGGAGGAGTCCCAGCAGGACTGGCAGCAGCGGGTGGGGCTAATTCCAGATCGTCTCCAGCGACAGCTCGTTAAAACCTATCGCGGCATCAGCACTCCCCTTGCTCGCACCCTGATTCGCCGCGCTGAATTGCCCGAAGATATCACCACCGATCAACTGGGCGATCGCCAGTGGCAGGACCTATTCACCCAATGGCAAGCCTGGCTAAAGGCGCTGGACACCGGAACATTCACCCCAGCTTTAGACGATGAAAATCCCAAAAAGCCTGGCTACACGGTATTCGGCGATGTAGCTGAGAAAGAGCCAATTCAGATCTTGCTGGATCGATACTATAGCGATCGCCTCAACGAAGATGCCTTTAAACGGCTGCACCACCAACTGCGACAGAAAATTGCGGGGCATTTGAAAAAGCTGGTTAAAAAGCTGGATGGCTTTGGCGATCGCCTGGACCTCTCTGAAGATGCCGAGAATTTTCGTAAGCGGGCAGACTTGCTGATGGCGTATCTCCATGAATGGCGAATCGGCATGGAGAAAATTACGCTAAATGATTTTGAGACTGGGGAGCCCGTTACGATTCCGCTGGATCCGACCCTCAATGCCCAGGGGAATGCTCAAAAGCTTTACAAAAAACATCAAAAACTGCGGCGATCGCGCCAGGCCATCGAGCCTTTACTAAATGCGGTGAACGTTGAGATTCAATATCTGGAGCAGGTGGATGAGGCGCTGGATGAGAGCGATGCCTACCGAACGGTGGAAGATTTACGTGCGCTAGAAGAAATCCGCGATGAGCTGATCGAGCAGAACTATATGGCGGATCCTGGCTATCAGCGTCCTAAGCGGGATGACAGCGATATTTGCTACCGGCGATATCACACCGACAGTGGCTACGAAATTTGGGTGGGACGCAACAACACCCAAAACGATCGCCTCACCTTCCGCCTTGCGGGCGACTACGACCTCTGGTTCCACGCCCAGGAAATTGCCGGTAGCCATGTGCTGCTAAGGCTACCGCCGGGGGAAAGCGCCGATGAAGCGGACCTACAAACCGCCGCAAATATCGCCGCCCTCCACAGCCGTGGACGCCAGGCCGACGCAGTCCCCGTGGTCTACACCAAACCCAAATCCGTCTACAAGCCTAAAGGTGCAAAGCCAGGTATGGCCATTTACAAAAACGAAACCATTCTTTGGGGGAAACCTGGCAAAGTGACGTCTGACCAGTCGACCCCAGAGTCTGCGGACCGCCAGCTAGTGATTAAGGCATAACGACGGGACGATCAAAAAACTCCTAGACCCTTCTATTTGAAGAAACCTAGGAGTTTATTAAGTTCAGGAAATACTAAGAGCAGTGACCGCTAACTCAGTTTATTGAGTCGGTCCACTTAGAAAAGACCCAGAGTCAAAGACTCATCGATGGGCATAACTGCGCCAATTCCCAGATAAATTGCGAAGGCGGTACCGAACAGGAAGACAGCCATTGCAACGGGACGGCGGAAGGGGTTCTGGAACTTGTTGACGTTCTCCAGGAAAGGAACCGCCATCAGCCCCACCGGTACTGCTCCCATGCAAGCAATTCCCAAAAGCTTGTTGGGCAGCACTCGCAATAGTTGGAACACGGGGTATAAATACCACTCAGGCAGAATTTCTAGCGGAGTAGCAAAGGGGTTGGCTGGCTCGCCGATGATCGCCGGATCCAACACAGCCAAACCGACACATAGGGCGATCGTTCCCAAAATAGCGATCGGGAAGGTGTAGAGCAAATCGTTGGGCCAAGCTGGCTCACCGTAATAGTTATGCCCCATGCCCTTAGCAAGCTTTAAACGAAGCTGAGGATCGCTCAAATCTGGCTTCTTAAGTACGGACATATCCTAAACATTCTCCTTGAAAGATTAGTTCCGGGTCGTGAGGAAACAGTGCAATGAAAGCCCGGATCGGCCCTCAACCGCCAATGCCTCAATACATATTGTCGCAAGATGAAATTCAAGTCATCGCGACACTTAATATCTCTTTACTGCTTTTACACTAATTGGAAATCATTATCTCTTTAGGGTTTCCAACTAATGCTCTAGCGATCCTTTTCACTATTGAGAACAGTTCTTAACTGACCATCTTCAATGGTTAATTATCGGACTGACTGAATAGCAGTAAAAAGAGCTTGGTAAACGTAAATATTTCGCGGACAGCGTTTAGAGAGGTCCAGAAATACCCTGCTTACGAATCATTAGGAAGTGAGCCAACATGAACACCGCAATCATCCAAGGCAGTACAAAAGTATGCAGGCTGTAATAACGGGTTAGAGTTCCCTGTCCAACGCTTTCACCACCTCGCAGCAGCTCAACAATTAGAGAGCCCACCACCGGGATCGCCTCAGGTACACCAGACACAATTTTCACTGCCCAGTAGCCCACCTGATCCCAAGGTAGGGAGTAGCCGGTAACGCCGAAAGATACGGTGATGACGGCTAGGATTACGCCGGTAACCCAAGTCAACTCACGGGGTCTCTTGAATCCACCGGTTAGATAAACCCGGAAAACGTGCAGGATCAT
>JBCCTE010000466.1:0-3134 GCA_039198915.1 Cyanobacteria bacterium P01_D01_bin.73
ACGCCAGCCAGGCAGGAATATACAAATTGAACAAAATTGCAGCCACCAGGGGCGACACCAACAGCAACAACCATCCTGGATTGGCATTGCCCCAATAGAGCATGCCAAAACAAATTGATGCGATTACCAATGACGATCCCAAGCTGGGCTGAATAAATACCAGCGCCCAGGGCACCGCCGTAATGCCCAACACCTGGAACATTCGCGGTAGCGTCGACGCCGTGGACTGGTGCAACATCGCCGCCAGGGTCAGGATAATTCCCACCTTGGCAAACTCCGACGGTTGGATATGCACCCCCCCGATCGCAATCCACCGTTCCGCCCCCAATGCCGTCGTTCCAACAATCTTCACCGCGATTAGAGAAAGATTTGTTAAGCCATAAATGACCCACTTGAACCGCAGCAAATTGTCGTAGCGGAACCGGGCAATCCCCAGTGCCATCACCAATCCAACGCCAGCGGTGGTCAAGTGGCGAATCCAATTGCCCCCGTCGGATTTAATCTCAACGCTGCGAATGGCAACCCCGCCCAAACAGGTCATCAATACAACCAGTAGGAGCAGGACCCAATCCATTTCCATCCATGGTTGAATCAGCGTGCGCCATCGAAAGCGCCCAAGGGTCGGTGCAGCCATAGTCAAAAAGCTGGTTAATGCAGCCTAAGGTCGGCGGAAGCGGTGAAAAGGCGCTGGAATTTTGCGTTCAACACTTTTTTCAGCACCTTATCCTTTGTCCATTATCCCCTACGCCAGAGCCGGAGCAGATGGAGTTGTTACCTCTGCTCGCGCGATGACTTCTTCCGTAATCTTGGTTAGGGCGATCGCCGAAGCGGATTCAGGCGATGAAATCACGATGGGCACACCGCGATCGCCCCCTTCCCGCAGCGGTAGCTCCAGGGGAATCATCCCCAGCAAATCGATGCCCAATTCCGTCGCCGTATTCTTGCCGCCACCGGAGCCGAAAATATCGTATTTGCGATCGGGCATATCCGGCGGGATGAAGTAGCTCATATTCTCCACAATCCCCAGCACTGGCACGTTCAGCTGCTCGAACATCCGCAGACCCCGCCGCGCATCAATCAAAGACACCGTCTGGGGCGTGGTCACAATAATCGACCCTGCCAAAGGCACCGCTTGAGCGAGCGTTAGCTGCGCATCTCCCGTTCCTGGCGGCATATCCACTACTAAATAGTCCAGTTGCCCCCAGTCCACCTGGTATAAGAATTGGCGAATAATGCCATTAAGCATCGGACCGCGCCACACTACTGGCTGGTCGGGGTCAATCAGAAACGCCATCGAAACCAGCTTCACTCCATGGGCGATCGGCGGCTCCAAAATATCCTGTCCGTTTTCCTGGCGCACCATCACCTTCGTATCGGCAATGCCAAACATCGTCGGCGCGTTAGGACCATAAATGTCCGCGTCAATCAGCCCCACAGCAGCTCCCTTCTTCGCCAGGGACACCGCCAAATTAATCGCCACCGTGGACTTACCGACGCCGCCCTTTCCGCTGGACACCGCAATTATGTGTTTTACGCCCGAGATTCCGCTCTGTTCCGGCAACGGCTTTTGCTTCGGCGTGTCGGTGGTGACAATTACGTCCACCGACTTGACGCCATCCAAGGTTTTCCGAATCGCCCGCTTACAGTCGTCCACGATCAGCCCGCGCAGGGGGCAGCCCGCCGCCGGAAGCACCAACGTAAACGTAATTTCTCCGCGCAACACGATGACGTTGCGGATCATATTGAGGTCAACCAAACTTTCTTCCCGCTCCGGATCCTGCACTGGACGCAGTGCTTCGATCACGTCATCGGGAGTTATGGCGCTGGGGTTCGATGCGCTGGAATTGGGGACGCTGGTCATAACAAGAGAATGGGGAAAGGTCCAAGCGATCTGACAACCGGGTTAATAAAAGTTTATTGGAGATTTGCCCGAAATGTTGCCATTCAAGCCCGAATTTCCAGCGTTTTCTTCGGACTACTGGGGTGCACACTCGTTTCACCAAAGGGGTTTGAGAAGGATGATAGGAGCAGACACTAGGATTTTTTATCGCTTTATTAAGTTCCATTGGCTCTGCTGATCCCCTCTCAGGCGATCGCGGTAGGCTATAGCGAGTCAAAAAGCCTGTCTCGATTAGCCGATTTGGCTTCCCGCAGGGCATTATCAACCAGAAATTAGTAAGCGATATGACCGCATTTGCTACGCCTTCTAAAACCGCTACAAATGCTCCCCCTAAGGATTCGCGGGAGCGAGTTGGTCAGTGGATGCGTCAGATTCAGGATGAAATTTGTCAAGGGCTAGCCGAAGCAGATGGCGGCGGTGAGTTCCAGCAGGATGCTTGGGAGCGTCCCGAAGGCGGTGGCGGGCGATCGCGGGTGATGCGCGACGGCAATGTGTTTGAACAGGGTGGCGTGAATTTCTCTGAGGTGTGGGGCGATCGCCTGCCGCCTTCGATTTTGAGCCAGCGTCCGGAAGCCAAAGGACACAGCTTCTACGCCACTGGAACCTCAATGGTGCTGCACCCGAAGAACCCCCACATTCCCACGGTGCATCTTAACTATCGCTACTTTGAAGCTGGACCCGTTTGGTGGTTTGGCGGTGGCATTGACCTGACTCCCTACTACCCTGTTCGCGAAGACGTCGAAAACTTCCACCGTACCCTCAAGGAAGCCTGCGACAAACACCACGGTGAGTATTACAACGTCTTCAAGCGTTGGTGTGATGAATACTTTTATCTAAAGCACCGGGATGAAACCCGCGGTGTGGGCGGTATTTTCTTCGATTACCAAGATGGAATCAATGATCAGCTTTATTGCGGTCCTAAGCCCGATGGTCCCGCTGCTGAGTACAGCCGCAGCCTGCCCGAGTTAAAGAACCGTAATTGGGAACAGCTGTTTGCATTCGTCCAAGGCTGTGGTCGTGCGTTCTTGCCTGCCTATGTGCCCATCGTTGAGAAGCGTAAGGATACGGAATATGGTGATCGCGAGCGCAATTTCCAGCTTTATCGTCGGGGTCGTTACGTCGAGTTCAACCTGGTATATGACCGGGGCACCATCTTTGGCTTACAAACCAACGGTCGAACCGAATCAATTCTAATGTCGTTGCCACCCATGGTCCGCTGGGAATATGGCTATAC
>JBCCTE010000467.1:0-3113 GCA_039198915.1 Cyanobacteria bacterium P01_D01_bin.73
CATTAGTCACGGGAATTGCAAACAACCGATCCATTGCCTGGGGCATTGCGCAACAGTTGCACGCCGCTGGAGCCAACCTGGGCGTGACCTACCTCCCCGATGACAAAGGCAGATACGCGGAAAAGGTGAGCAAGCTAGTCGATCCCCTCAGTCCCTCCCTCTTTTTGCCGTGCAACGTACAAGACGACGCCCAAATTGACGAAACCTTCGCCACCGTCAAGGAAAAATGGGAACGCATTGACGTATTGATTCACTGCTTGGCCTTCGCCGGAAAGGAAGAGCTGACCGGGGATTACAGCAACACCAGCCGAGCCGGCTTTACCCGCGCTCTGGATATCAGTACCTATTCCCTAAGTCGCCTGGCAGCGGCAGCCAAGCCCCTAATGACCGAAGGCGGCAGTATTGTCACCCTCAGCTACCTGGGAGGCGTTCGCGTTATTCCTAACTACAACGTGATGGGCGTGGCTAAGTCTGCGTTGGAATGCAGCGTGCGCTATTTGGCAGCAGAAATGGGACCTGCCAATATTCGAGTGAACGCCATCTCTGCCGGTCCCATTCGCACCCTGGCATCATCAGCGGTCGGTGGAATTTTGGACATGATCCACCACGTGGAAGAAATTGCGCCTCTGCGTCGCACAGTGACCCAGACGGAAGTTGGTAACACCGCCGCGTTCCTTTGCAGCGACTTATCCAGCGGCGTAACTGGACAAACAATTTATGTGGACTCCGGCTACAACATCATGGGGATGTAGCAGAGGTAGGACCGACTTTATGTCCAGCTTCTCTAGGCGCTTTACAAGCCAACTTCTATCGCCGAGCAGTTAAATCACTCGGCGGTGAAGCTTATTAGCGGCTGTAGGGGTTGGAGAAAGAGCCAAAGCTTCGACCGCCGATGTTATTGGAAGGAGCGGGCTCAGGTTGAGATAGGGCACCAGCGCCGTTCTCTGAACGTAGGGGACGATTGCCGCCAACCCCTCCAGTATTGCCGCCGAACCCGGTGGAGAAGCCTGAATTGGCGGGAGGAGCCGTATTGAGCTGATAATTACGCAGCCCACGGCTATAGCCCGGGCCGCTAGTGGAGGGAACTAGAGGTCCTGAGCCAGCGACGCTGGGTACTGTTGGTGATACGCCATATCCGGGGGTTGTGAAGCTTCTTGGCTGTCCAACGGCAGCGCCTCCATAGTTGGGAACGTTCACCGCAGAACCTGGGATTTGCCCTGCTGATGTTCCGTAGCCGGGAGCGATAGGGGCTCCTCCCAGGGAAGGCGGCAAGGGCGATCGCCCACCAGGAACACCCGGCGCAACGCCCAAACCTTGCCCATCCTGGCTAAAGCCTTCCCGACCCAGCGCAGGAGACTGACTTACGCCGCCGGGCGCACCAGCACTAGCACTCTGCCTCTGAACGCTTTGGAAGCGTCCCAACGCAGCATTTCTCACTAGCTCCTGCTCCTCAGGCGCAAGGGATAAACCCCGCCCTCTAAAACTGCCGTCAGAGCCGAACTGCCCCAAGCTGAGACGAGTTCCGCCGCGATCGCCATCAAATATTGAAACAGAGGGCACCGACTGATTGCCGCCCCCCGTAGGACTCTTCGACGGATTGCTCAACAGCTTCAGAATTTCGTCAGAGGACTTAGCTTCACTCTGATTATTCTGCTCAGACCGATTGCGATTACGTCGCCGTTCCCGACGCTCTCCGCCAATACTGCGAAGCTCACCACTTAGGACCTGGGAACTATCAATATCCGCCGCCACAGCTTCGGGCGATCGCTGGCTTTCCTCAAACTCCGTCAGCAAATCCTCGAAACCATTGCGACGCTCATCCGGATCCCCAGAAAACGCATTGGGATTGTCCCAATAGCGCCAAGCCGCGACTAATCCCAACGTTAGCGCCATAATTGGCACCAGAAGAATCGGATCCAGCAAAGGATTTCGTGAAGAGGACCCTTGCTTGAAAATTGGCTCATCCATTTGGAGTAAGGGACGGCGATCGCCATCGGAATGAAGAAAATCGGTAGCACAGGATCGAATCTTTCGATTCGTCTTCCGCTATTCTATCTTGAAGCGCAAAGTGCGATGGCGCTCCCTACAAACACTCCACCCGCCTAAAGCACGATGAATCAGACTCCAGTTCATCTGTAAATCTGAACTGCCTGCAACACTGAACTGCTGAGCCAGAGTTGTCCAGCCGCCACTTTCCAGTCGGAATTTTCTAACCGAAATTTGATCGTGATGCAAAAGCTGCAATAAAGCCATGCACCATTGCAATTACAATTTTCGTGCCGTAGCCGCAACTACAAACGAGACCAGTACTTTGTCTTTAATATCGGTAAGAGCTTTAATGCTCTGCTAAACCGTTAACAACTGGAGCGGGGGAACATTACGTGGCAGACACTGGGAAGAAACCAATCAAAATCAATCCCGTCGAGAAAGTCAAAGCCGAAAAAGACGGCTTAGACGTCATCGGGCACCTTGAGGAGTATGTAGAAGCCGGCTGGGAAAACGTCGAGAAGTCAGACATTACGGTTCGTCTGAAATGGATCGGCATCTTCTTCAGACCCGTCACACCCAACAAATTCATGCTTCGGCTGCGGGTCTCGGGCGGCTTGATGACGGCCCCCCAAATGCGCGCAATGGGCGACGTCATTCAACGCTACGGAGATGACGGCAGCGGCGACATCACCACCCGGCAGAATCTGCAGCTTCGGGGTATTCGCTTCGAGGACTTTCCCGCCATCTTCAAGACCATGGATGAAGTGGGTTTGACCTCCATGCAGTCAGGAATGGACAACGTACGGAACTTAACCACCTCCCCTGTTGTTGGCATTGATCCTGACGAGCTCATTGACACCCGTGAGCTGATTCAGAAAACCCAAGACGCCATTACCGATTACGGTCGCGGCAATCGCAAGTATTCCAACTTGCCCCGTAAATTCAACATTGCCTATGAGGGCGGTCTCGACAACTCCATCCACGCTGAGATTAATGACCTAGCGTTTGTACCCGCCTACCGGGAAGGGGTGCTGGGCTTCAACGTCCATGTGGGTGGAGTTGTCGAGACCGCCCTCATAGGCAATGTTGAATTTACGGGGCAAGTTGGAATACTTGCGATTGCC
>JBCCTE010000468.1:0-3111 GCA_039198915.1 Cyanobacteria bacterium P01_D01_bin.73
CTAAAAATCTAGCGGAATATTTTCAACGTAATATTTTAGACACTCTTCCTAGGTCCACTGTATGATCAACTCGCCTTGAGCAAGTAAATCTTTGAAATACATGGGGTGCCCCTACGGTGAGATGGCTATTTACCCTGAAAGAAAATTATCACTGTCAGCTCAGTGATTACTTGGATGCGCGATCGCTGGCACAGTTGAAACGCGAGGTTCGGGAAGATATTGATTTTATCGATGGAGGACCTTGGCCAGAGGTTCGTGCGCGCATTACCTCCCAGGGGGAGCTAGTTATTCTAGAAGGGTATAGCTGGGATGGAAATTCGCCTAAGATTAATATTCTGGATCTATTTTGGTTAGGAACTCCTGATGGTATTAGGAATGTAAAAACAGGAAAGCCAGTTACCTATTACGCCAGTTTGGTTCACGATGTTTTGGGGCAGTTTAAGAATGATCCCAAAATGCCTTCTCTATTTCGCTCCAATCCCGTTGACTTTTGGTTCGCACCGGGGAAGTTAGGGCGAGATACGCTGTACCTGAAAATGCTTCAGGCAGATAATTTTGCCCTGAGTTGGGTTTACTTTCTAGCTGTTTCCCTACTAGGTCCACTTTCTAATGTCTATGTCATGTTGGCTAAAGGAGTAAGACTGAAACGCAGTGGAAAGGTGGCATAATAATCTGGATATTTTTGTCGAGATTGCTGGTCAAAATAATCTGTGAATTCAGTTCTTGATTGATTGGCAATTTGCTTCTTTAATGTTGGAAATGGGGGAATAAATGGGAGCTGCTGAAATTATTTGCGTTGGGACCGAGCTGTTGTTAGGAGATATTTTAAACAGCAATTCACAATATCTGGCGCAGCAGTTTGCTGACTTAGGCATCGCTCATTATTACCAAACGGTGGTGGGAGATAATCCTCAGCGAATTCACCAGGCGATCGCCACCGCCTGCCAGCGATCGCAACTCCTGATTTTTACTGGTGGATTGGGACCGACACCCGATGATTTGACCACTGAGGCGATCGCTAACCACTTCGAAACGCCCCTAGTTGAACATCCCGAAGTCCTGGAAGATATTGCCAATAAATTCGCGCGGCGGGGGCGGGAAATGGCTCCCAGTAACCGCAAGCAGGCTCTGCAGCCGGAGGGGGCACAGGTCTTGCCAAACCCAGTGGGGACTGCACCGGGGATGATTTGGTCGGCGCGGGAGGACGTGCTGATTATGACCTTCCCGGGGGTGCCGGCGGAAATGCGGGCAATGTGGCAGGAAACGGCGGTGCCTTATTTGCGATCGCACGGCTGGAGTGAGGGGACGATTCAAACGCGCACTCTGAAGTTTTGGGGAATTTCCGAGTCCACCCTGGCGGAAAAGGCGGCCGATTTTCTGTCAATGGAAAATCCAACGGTGGCTCCCTACGCCAATCATGGAGTGGTGAAGCTACGAATTGCGGCGCGTGCAGAAAATGAGGCGGCGGCGATCGCTCTGATTGATCCGGTGGAAGAGAAGCTGCGGGCATTGGGAGGCATTTGCTATTTCGGTAATGACGACGATACGTTGGCGATCGTGGTGGGGGAGGCGTTGAAGGCGCGCGGGGAGACGGTGGCGGTGGCGGAATCCTGCACCGGCGGCAGCATTGGACGGCTGCTGACAATGGTTCCCGGCAGCTCGGCTTATTTTTGGGGCGGCATCATCAGCTATGACAACCAGGTCAAGGTGAAGTGTCTTGGCGTGTCGGAGGAGACGCTGACGGAGGTGGGAGCGGTTAGCGCTGAGGTGGCAGAGCAAATGGCTGCTGGCGTGCGCGATCGCCTGGGAACCACCTGGGGCATCAGCATCACAGGCATTGCCGGTCCCGGTGGCGGCAGTGATGAAAAATCGGTGGGGCTGGTCTATCTGGGACTGGCGGGGCCGGATGGGGTGACCCATGAGCGGCTACAGCTTGGGGAGACGCGATCGCGAGAGTGGATTCGTAACGTCAGTGCCTGTTCCGCTTTGGACTTGTTGCGGCGATCGATTTGTGGCGCTCAGTAGTCGCTTTGCCGTCAGTGGACTTCTTCACACTTCTAAACTGTGCAGTGGGTCATTGCATAAGGACAATAGTTTTGCCCAAACTGCCGCTACGGCAGAGTTCGCAAGGGGTTAAGCCGGTTACTCGGTTCGGGGCTTATCAGAACTCAATATTCCTGTTCTTTACAGTGGCTGGATGCAGAGTAAGGTGGCTAACATTGAGAGTAATTGCTCCTCAGCGATAATCTATGCTCAACCCCACACGCACCCTTGTTCAGGAATTAATCCGCGAATTGTCCGAGGGCTACAACCAAACCTACGGGGGCATGAAACACAGCTATGCCGAAATCCTGGGTTGGGTAGCCAGCATGGCTTTGGAAAATATTGCCAATAGCGATGCCCTTTACCACAACACCGAGCACACAATGTATGTGACCTTGGTAGGGCAAGAGATTTTAAAGGGCAAGCACATTCGCGAAGGCGGCGTTACCTGCGAAGACTGGCTGCTCTATCATCTCTCCTTGCTATGTCACGACATTGGCTTTGTTCGGGGCGTGTGTCGCCATGACTGTCCCAAGGAGCGCATTTATGCCACGGGTATCGGCAATGAAACGGTCAAATTAGGGCGTGGCGCAACGGATGCCAGCATGGCTCCCTATCACGTTGACCGGGGTAAGCAGTTCATTCGCGATCGCTTCAAGGGGCATAACCTAATCGACGTCTCGGTAATTCAAGCCAACATCGAGCTAACGCGATTTCCGGTTCCCAACGACAGTGACCACGCCGACACCACCAATTACCCAGGCTTAGTGCGCGCTGCCGACTTGATTGGGCAACTATCGGACCCACGTTACCTACAGAAAATTCCGGCGCTGTATTACGAATTCGAAGAAATTGGCATGAATAAGGAGTTGGGATATAGCAGTCCTGACGACCTGCGTCAGAAATACCCTGGCTTCTACTGGAACGTTGTCCATCGCTACATCGAGCCTGCGCTTACCCATCTGGAGCTGACCCAAACGGGTAAGCAAATTGCAGCCAATCTGTACGCCAACGTATTCCGTGTTGAGCACAATCAGACTTTACCGACGCTGCCCAGCCAAATGAGAG
>JBCCTE010000469.1:0-3107 GCA_039198915.1 Cyanobacteria bacterium P01_D01_bin.73
AGCGGGCACCGGGAATCGAACCCGGATCAACAGCTTGGAAGGCTGTGGTTTTACCACTAAACTATGCCCGCATGTGGTCGCTTAAACCAGGACAACATATTAGCCAGTGGTGACAACAATTGCAACCGTTTCGGGCGGTTAGGGGTGGAGTAAATGAAGGCAGCAGAAACGCCTAGGGTGCCTGGGAAATTTGGACAGTGATTTGGGCATTGGTGGCAATCGCCTGCCCCGCCTGATTGCGAACCGGCGCAAACTGTAGCTGCCCCAAATAATTTTTCAGCACCGCAGCCACCGTTGGATTCACCCCCGCCGTAACGATTCGAATTTCCTCACCCCCCGTCGTTGGCGAATCCGGCACTACCTGTCCCGTCGGCAACACTGCTACTTGAGCTGCTACCGGGCGATCGCTCCACTGAGCAACCTCTACTGGCAACACCAGCACCCCCCCCCCCTGCAACGTCAACCCAGCCACAACCTCATCCCCAAGCCGCCCAGTGTTATCCACTGCCACCGACGCCACCTGAAACCGCAGCGATAAACCCGTTGGGGTCGGCGTCGCGCTTGGACCAGGCGTTGGCGCTGGACTCGGGGTCGGGTTGGGCGTTCCCGACGGGCTGGGGACTGAGCTGGGAGTCGGAGCTGGACTGGGGCTAGGCGTAGCTACCGGTGAAGGGCTGGGACTGGGTGAGGGACTGGGGCTTGCTTGAGGGGGCGGGGTTGGACTGGGTTTTGGCGTGGGCGATCGCAGCGGGCTAGGGCTGGGGCTAGGACTGGGCGATGGGCGTGGCGTAGGCGACGGGCGAATGGTGGCGGATGGAGACGGGCTGGGTTGGGGGCTGGGAGACGGCACCACACGAGCTTGGGGACCGACGTTGGGGCGAGTCGGCGATGGCGTAGGGGAGGGAGCGATCGCCCGTTGCGCTGGAGAAGGCCTAGGGGATACCTGTGGCGACGGTTTTGGAGACGCGGGGCTCGGCGATGGCAAGCTAGGCTGCGGCACTGGGCGGGGAGATGCTGGAGCGATCGCAGAAGACTCAGGAGGAGGCAGTCGCTGATCCTTAGGTACTAAAGCCACCGGAATACGCCGCTGCCCACCGGCAGACCGCTCCGGCGCACCATTCAACGCCCCCTGACTCAGCACGTACGCCAAACCGCCGTGAAAAACCGCCACCCCTAAGGCGATCGCCCCCCAAAGCTTCCCCGACCAACGCCGCTGAGGCATCCCGTCTAGGCGCTGGGACTGCGATCGCCACCCTCCCATCAAGGACTGCCTAAGGCTTTTAATGAGCTGATTTGGCAAATGATCTGGCAAATGACCCGACAAATTCAATCGTTCCCGTCGTAACTGATTTTTGTTTGGTGAGATCGCTGTTTATGGGCAACATGGTCAATCCAGCCCCTAAAAGCTCTCCCTCGACTTATCATAAGAAGACTTTAAGTAAAACCACGATTCCATTGCCTGACCCATTCAATACCGCCAGAGTGAGTCAGACGAATTCTGAGAAAATCTCGACTGATTTTTAGGTTTCTTAACCTTTTCCGGGGATTTTCTTCAAAATAAGAATCAGAATTAAGAAAACACGAGAGAAAGTCACGCCAGCCCACAAGCCATGACAATCGCCACCGCTAAACCCAGCGCCACCGCTAAGCCCGAGCCCATTGACGCTATGGAATTTTTCCGACGCAGTGTTGGACTCTGGCGATCGCAGCGCACCACCCATCACCTGCCCTTCCGTCGCTCAGAAATCGGCGAATCCAACATCACCGTCGGCATCCTGGAGGCAGGCGATCCCAAGGTGATTGAAATCTGCAATATGCACAATATTGACCCTGCCCTTGCCTCCGGCGGTGCAGACGTTACCTGGAAAAGCCTCATGGCGTGGGATTCCGACTCTGATAACCACGACGGTGCCAGTGTGATGGTTATCGTCCCCGATAGCGATAATCCCTACACCGGAAAACTACTGCGGGAGCGGGGTTACGCCGAATCAGACCCGGTGGCTGGGCACTATCAAATGGATGCTGAAAACGGGCTGGTGCTGATTACTGAATACGAGACCATGAGTTCCGTTGAGCGGTTCTGGTTCACGGGCGACAATATGCGGATGCGCACCAGTACCCTGAAGCGTTTCGGTGGATTTAACACCGCCACCTTCTGCACCGAAGTGCGGGTAGACGTTCCTGATGAGAAGACGGTTAAGGCGCAGACAGTCGCCCCCAAAACCGCTCTATCCACCTTGGGCTGGTAACTGTAGCCCTTAATTCTGAGTGGCGTGGGGTAACGAAACATTACAGTTCATTAATCCTGCTTAGAAAGCCTCACAGAATAATGAGATAACGGCAGCTAAGACCGTTAATAACTGGGACTTTAGTCCTCGCTGTTATTGTTGGGTCTGTACTTATCAGTCTGGCGATCGCCGAAGCTGACATTTACCGAGCCGTACAGACATGACCAGCGTTGAATACACCACTAATTGATCTACATAAGGGGGATGCTTGAAAAAGAGCGTTGATGGCTCCTCTGGCTAGGTTGGATTAGTTTGGCAGGCTGGGTCCCTGGACAGTTCTAGGGCGCGACACTAACTAATGTTAAGAGCCCTGCGTTCTGACGGATAGCGCGCCCGACAAGCAAATAAGCTAAGGATTGAAAACCCGACACCGTAAGGCTTTGGGATTTAACTGCTAACCGCCCTTAGCACTTTGAGAGACTTATTAGAGACTACGGAGAACCAGACGTGGCAATTCCCCTGCTGAATTATTCACCTTCGACCCAGAACGCACGTGTATCAGGGTACGAAGTGGATGGTGTTGACCAACCTCGAATTTATGATGTCGAGAATGTCCTGTCGGGCAGCGATATGGACGAGCTGATTTGGGCTGCATATCGCCAGGTCTTCAGTGAGCATCAGATTTTGGCCAACAACCGCCAAACCTTCCTAGAGTCCCAGTTGCGCAGCGACCAAATCACGGTGAAAGAGTTTATCCGTGGCTTAGTTACTTCAGACATTTTCCTGCGTTTGAACCTGGAGACCAATAGCAACTATCGCTTTGTAGAAATTTGTGTGCAGCGACTGCTGGGCCGTGATATCTACAGCAAGGATGAGGCG
>JBCCTE010000470.1:0-3095 GCA_039198915.1 Cyanobacteria bacterium P01_D01_bin.73
ATTTTTTTTAGCTGTAGAACTTCTGAATCCACTGCCATTCTTGGGCCAAGCCTTCCGCCAGAGACACCTTGGGCTGATAGTTCAAGATTGATTGAGCCTTAGAAACATCCGCCGCAGTATGGCGAGCATCCCCCATGGCGCGACCTTGATAGTCCCGCTTGATGGGCTTGCCAACAATCCTGTCGATGGTATCCAGCACCTCGTTCAGTACCACCCGGCTTCCACCGCCAATATTGAACATTTCTCCGATCGCCTCAGGCACCTCCGCCGCCGAAAGATTCGCCGCCACCGCATCGGAAATAAACGTAAAATCGCGGGTCTGCAAGCCGTCGCCATAGATCGGAATGCTGCCGTCGTCGAGGGCCGCCTTAAAGAATTTATGAAAAGCCATATCCGGTCGCTGGCGGGGGCCATAGACGGTGAAGTAGCGCAGGGCGGTGACGGGGACGTTGAAGTTGCGGTGGTATAGCCAGCACATTTGCTCCGCCGCCAGCTTGGTGATGCCGTAGGGGGAAACCGGCTTGGGGCAAAGCTTTTCGCTGGTGGGCAGGGTTTCCGCATCGCCATAGACGGAGGACGTGGAGGCGTATACCAGACGTTTCAGGGTCGGGGTCATCTTCGCAGCTTCCAGGATGAGCTGGGTAGCGGTGATGTTGCGAGCGGTGTAGTCCTTGAAGCCTTCGCCCCAGCTAGCGCGAACTCCAGCCTGAGCGGCTTGGTGGTAAACCACGTCTACGTTTTGCAGCAGCTTGGGCCAGTCCAAATCTTGAATGGTGTCTTCGACTAGCTCGAAGCGATCGCTCTGTGCCAGGTGGGCAATATTCCGTCGCTTCTGAGCCGGGTCGTAGTAGTCGTTGAACTGGTCGATGCCGATCACGCGATCGCCCCGTTCGAGCAAAGCATCCACCAGGTTAGAACCAATAAATCCTGCGGCACCGGTCACAATCGAAATGGTCATAGCTGGCGTCAATCCGTCTCTAAAAGTCTGATGGGTCTGAGCTGGTCAGTGAAATATCTGTCGGTGAAGTACCCGTCAATTTGGCACTTAATCGATGCAATGCGTCCCAGAGATTGCCGATGGGGATCGGTGAAGTGTGAAGCTTTGCCAATTCAGGCGGCCAATTTCAGCGCTGAGATTTCAACACTAAAATTTCAACACCACACCCTGATAGTTGTCGCAGTACCGCGATCTCGACAACGTCGCTCCCTACAATATTGCCCTAGTCCTCTTTGGACCGTGACTTTTAGAAAGTTAGCATCTTGCCGCAACCGGTATTGGTGCCCCCCTATCGATAACTTTGCCAGCGAGGTTGGAGGGCGATCGCCGTGGAGGGGGACAGCCCCTATTGTCCCTATCCGAAAGAACAGGCTTTAATAGAAAGTCAGTAACTATGGTGACAAAAGGAGACGGGCCACGGTGAAAATTTTGGTCGTTGGCAATGGAGGTCGCGAGCATGCGATCGCGCGGACACTGCTGCGGGATCCGGCAATTAACCAGGTGCTTTGAGTACCCGGTAACGGCGGAACCGCGACCACTGCTGGCTGTCAAAACATCGCCATGGGTGTAAAGGATTTTACGGGAATTTCTCGTCTAGCACTGACCCACGGAGTGAGTTTTGTGGTGGTTGGTCCGGAGGATCCTCTGGCGGCGGGCATTGCTGATTCTCTGCGATCGCAAGGGATTGCCGTATTCGGTCCCAGCCAAGCCGGGGCGCAATTGGAAGCCAGCAAAGCCTGGGCAAAGGCACTGATGGCGGAGGCCAATATTCCGACCGCCAAGTCCGCCTCCTTCGATAATCTGGATGAAGCGATCGCCTACCTGGACCAAAACGGTGCCCCCATCGTGATCAAAGCTGACGGGCTGGCTGCCGGCAAAGGCGTCACTGTCGCAATGGACCTCGCCACAGCCAAGGCGGCAGTGGAAGATATTTTCGACGGCAAATTCGGTGCCGCTGGCAGTAGCGTCCTAATTGAAGAATTTATGGAGGGGCGTGAAGCCTCAGTGCTCGCTTTCACCGACGGCAAAACCATCCGTCCGCTCATCGCTGCCCAGGATCACAAACGGGTCGGCGAAGGGGACACGGGGCCCAATACCGGCGGAATGGGAGCCTACGCCCCGGCGCCCCTGGTTACGCCAGAGTTAATGGAAACCATCGAAACCAAAGTCCTGCAACCGGTTATTCAAACCTTTGCCCAGCGCGGCATCGACTACTGTGGCATTGTTTACGCGGGGTTGATGATTACCCCCAGCGGCGAACCCAAGGTGGTTGAGTTTAACTGTCGCTTCGGGGATCCGGAAACCCAGGTGGTGCTGCCGCTGCTGGACACACCGCTGCACAAGATTATGCAGGCTTGTATCGATGGCTCTCTTGGGAAACTGCCGCCCTTTGAATGGCGATCGGGCTGTGCGGGCTGCGTGGTACTGGCATCGGGGGGCTATCCCGGCTCCTACGAAAAGGGCAAGACCATAACTGGTCTAGGCAACGCGGAAACGGACACCACCCAGGTATTCCACGCTGGAACTAAGTGCGTTAACACCGACGGAGACCAGACCGTTGTCACGGACGGGGGACGGGTTTTGGCGGTTACCGGTATGGGCGAGGATTTTGATCAGGCCTTTGCTGCAGCCTATAAAAGTTTGGAAGCGATCGCCTTTGAGGGCGCTTATCATCGCCGAGATATTGGCTATCAGGTAAGATCAACCACAGAGATTGAATCTGACCATGCTGGCGTTGCTGAACAAGATTAGGGAAATCATCCGGCGATGGTGGTCGGAATTTACCCTGCAAACCCGATTAATGGCAGTGGCGACCCTTGTGGTGTCGCTGCTGACCAGCGGCTTGACCTTTTGGGCTGTGAATACGATTCAGCAGGATGCACGGCTGAACGATACCCGCTTTGGTCGGGATTTGGGGCTATTGATTGCTTCCAATGTGGCTCCCCTAGTGGCAGAAAACGATTTGGGGGAGTTGGAGGAGCTATCGGAGCGTTTCTATAACAGCACCTCCAGCGTGCGATATCTCCTCTACGCCTATCAAGAAGGCTGTATTTTTTACGGATTTCCTTTTTCTAGGGACGTTCAAACGACCCTAACG
>JBCCTE010000471.1:0-3082 GCA_039198915.1 Cyanobacteria bacterium P01_D01_bin.73
ACGCTGGATCCGGAGAATCCAGAGGGCTGGTACAACCGGGGCACGGCTCGCTACGACCTGGGCTTGAAAGAAGCGGCGCTTGCGGATTTCCAGCGTTCCATTCAGCTCAATGGCAGCAGTTCCAACGCCTGGAACAACCAGGGGATCGTTCTGCACAGTCTGGGACATTTGGACGCGGCGCTTAATAGCTACAACCGAGCGCTGGAGCTATCGCCAGATGATTCAAAAGCCTGGCACAACCGAGGCGCAACCCTAAGGAAGCTGGGGCGGCATCATGAGGCGGCGGAAAGCTACGGGCGATCGCTGGAGCTACAGCCCAACAGCGCGGCGACTTGGTACCAGCAGGGAATTGCGCAGGATAATTCAGAGCAATTTGAAGAGGCGATCGCCAGCTATGACCAAGCCTTAGAGCTGCGGTCCGACTGGCGAGATGTTTGGCACAATCGTGGCATTGCGCTGAAGGAAGCGGGGCGCACAGAGGAGGCGGTCAAAAGCTACGAAAAAGCAATTTGCCTCGATCCGACAGACCCAGACACCTGGTACTACCGGGGACGGTTACTGCGACAGTTGGGAAAATTGCGCAAGGCAGTCGCCAGTTACGACCAAGCGCTGAATCTCAACGATGCCGATGCGAATATTTGGTTTGATCGCGGCAATGCGCTGTTTATCGGCAAGCAGCTTCGGGGCGCGGTCAGCAGCTACGATCAGGCGCTGAAATTGGACCCGCTGCGAGCTGATATTTTGTCCCACCGCAGCCTGGCATTTACGCGATTGCTAGAAACCCAGCGCGCTCTGCTGGACTATCGCCAGGTCGAGGAGCTGCTGGGTCAGCAGAAGTCTGGCAAGCAGGCGAAGCAGGGCAGTAAAAAACTTACGTTAGCAGAGCAGCGATCGCTCCTGGATTACTGTCGAGCAAGTTGCCATTTGCTGCGGCTGCGGGAAGAGGATTGCACCGAATGGGAGCGCAAGACCAGCATTGACCGCGCCACCCAGTTGCTCCAGCGAGCCATCAACGACGAGCCAGAACGCTACGGCAAGCTCTCGAAAAAGCACAGTTTGTTTAAGCCCCTAGAAGACCGCGAGCCTTTGGATATCCAGGCGGGTAAGCGATTGAGAATGCCAGAGCCAGAACTGCTGCGGGCGGATATTTCTCAAGATCCAGCACCCTAATTGCCGAATCTGGCGTTTAGCTGCTTAGCGCCTGCAAGAATCGCTGCATTTGGTCGAGAATGCTGCGCTTAGGAATGGCAGCGGCAGGAGCTTCATCATCACCCTCTTCGCCAGCGGTGCCCATCAAAATACCGTCTAGAACATCACCCGCCGGCCGCTGCGATCGCTCTCCCAGCAAAATATAGCCTTCGCCCTCCACCTGGGGCTCACCCCAAACCTGCCACTGGTTCGGATAGGTTCGTGACACCACAAATCCTTCATCGGGGGAGAGGTAGTACACGTCCTGAAGCTGATTTAAAAAGCGCTCCCGCAACTGCCGCCCAGCGTAGCCAATGCCGATGGTGGCGATATCTTCCAGGTTGGGATTCAGGAAAATCGTGGGGCGATCGCCTGCCTGATTACACAGCTCCTCCACCTGCAACACCTCCACCGCTGAAGGTTCTACGAACAGCAGGAGCTCATCCTCTTCCGTTACCCGCTGCCCCACCGGAGTCCGCCCCGATCCCACGTCCATAATCTCAAAGGGCACCTCACCCCAGTTGCGCTTCGCCAGCGCCGCCGCCCCCATATCGGGGAAGAAAACTTTCACCTTGCGCCCTGTCGCCAGCAGCATCGAAATCATCTGCGCCGCAAAGGTTTCGCCCTTCAATCCCGGCAAGAGAAGCGATACCTGGAGCCGCGTTACGCCGTCATCCAAAGCGGCAACGGTTGCTTGACCCGACTGGGCGATCGCCTCCGACAGGCTATTGGGAACTCCGGTTGCAGTGGCAGTCATAATCGTAGGAGGCGCTGTTGACGCAGTTAATAGGCAGTTGACATTGAATGATTGAATTTAACCATTCAAAAGAAGACGAACAGATACGATAGAAAAAGATACAAACCACGGGTTTCACCCTTAAGTTTAGACTGAATATCCCTGCCCCTTTGCCCAACCTCTGCCAAATATCCCCATTGCCATGAGCACCACTACGCTGAATTTATTGGCGATCGCCGTCTTTTTAATGACCTTTTCGGCGTTGTTGGGTCCCCTAATCAACATCTCGCCTACGGTTCCATCGTTGATTGCCGTGGGCGTTGCCGCGCTGACGGGGATTGACCGCCTGGCATGGGAAGGTCAGGGGGGAACGCTGATCGTGGACTGGTTCGCCAATCGATCGCCGGAACATCGCGATCGAGTGCTGCACCATGAAGCAGGTCACTTCCTGGTGGCTCACTGTCTAGGAATTTCCGTCACCGGCTATGCACTGTCGGCGTGGGAAGCCTTTCGACAGGGGCAAAAGGGTGCGGGCGGCGTGCGGTTTGATGACGGTGATTTGATGGCGGAGCTGGAGCAGAATCAGCTCAGTGCCCAGCGATTGCGAACCTACAGCACCGTTTGGATGGCTGGCATTGCTGCGGAGACCTTAGTGTTTGGCGATTCCCAGGGCGGTGGCGAAGACCAGGAAATGTTGCGATCAGTGCTGGTGCAACTCAATAAAAGCAATCCTCGTGGAGCACCGAGATTTGAAACCCAGGCGGGCATTTCGCGCCTGCGGGCAAAGGGCATGATTGAAGAGCAGCGAAACGCCTACGATCAGTTGGTCAACGCCATGAAAGCGGGGCGACCGGTGGAAGACTGCATCGCGATTTTGGAAGAGCAGCGCATTCCCGTTTCCGCGTAGGGTTGGATCGGACAAACTGAACACAAGACCGTGCACAGGATTGACCGAGGTGGATGATAAGTTGGGCGCGATCGCCTAAAACCGAGTCAGCGAGCTGAAGAGTGTAGGACCATGGCAACCCGAGTTTTATTTGTTTGTTTGGGCAATATTTGCCGATCGCCGTCAGCGGAGAACCTGGCAAACTACTGGATTGAGAAAAAGGGTTTAACAGGGCAAATTGAGTGTGACTCTGCCGGAACTGCGGGCTATCA
>JBCCTE010000472.1:0-3075 GCA_039198915.1 Cyanobacteria bacterium P01_D01_bin.73
CCCGCGGCCCAGCGATCCGCATACCGAGGCCGTGACTCTCGATCCGCGCCGCGTTGCCGTCCTGATCGAAGCGGCGCCCTGGGACGACGCCCAGGTCTTCCAAAAATTTTGCCGATCCAATTTCTGGAGTATCGCTGGTGTCCAACTGCGCCGAAGAAACCCGGCTGATTTTTTGCCGAACCGCAACGCTAAGAGGGGCAAGGATACTGTAGTAGGTCGCCGTTTCCAATAGCTCCAAAATTGTTCTAATGCGCTTGATAATTTGCGGCACCATCAGCTTTGGATTGGCAGGATCCTGATTTAGCACCGAGTGCGATCGCAAATCCGCCAGGGCAGGGGTAAAGCGATCGCGATCATCCTCCAGGAAATCCTTAACTAACCGACGTTCCCGCCCTACCAGCCGCAGTAGTCCTGGCACGGAGCGAACCATCGCAGCGATCGGCACTTTCCCTGGCTTTCCGCCTTGAGTTAAGAACGTCAGGCTATTTGCTGGCAATCCCGCCTGTCCAAATAGCTCCCCCAGCAGCGTCACGTTGAAATAGGCGCGACTGTGGTGCAGCGTTGCCGTTTCCAGAAAATCAATACCCGGCGTTTCCCCCAGCACCACCTGGAATAAATCTCCCCATACGCCACAGGTCAGTGGGCGATTGATGGACCAGGTTAGGGGGCGAATGGTACCAGGAATTACCTCCGCCGCAATTTTTCGCGTCCAAATCGGCAGCAGCGTGGTCACCGGTCGCGCCTGCAAAATCCACAGGCGATCGCCATCAAAAGTCCACTCCATATCCTGAGGGATGCCGCCAAATCGCTGCTCCACTTCCCGCGCCAAACACGCCACCTCCTGCACCAGCCACAGGGGCACATCTCCCGCTCCCGTCAGCGTTTCAATGGGCGTCGTCACCGTTCGAGGCTGACCGTTGGATTGATCCAAACCAAATCGGAAATTCGGCAAGCCCTGAGTTTTCTCTGCTTTTGCCGACTTCTCTTCGCCAGTTTCTAATTTCCAACTTTGCCGCCAAGCCTGCAAACTCTCGACGCTCACCTGTACCCGATAGGCTTCTGGCGTCACCCGTCCTGACACCACGCGCGACGCATTCCCCGGCAGCGCCTCCACCGCCACCGCATCCCCCGATCGCCCCACCGGATCGCGACTAAACGCTACCCCGGAAAACACCCCCTCCACCTGGGGCTGCACCAACACGGCCATCGGCGAATCTTCCAGCCCCAAATCCTGGCGATACTGTCGTGCTGCCGAGGCATCGTAGGAATCAAACACTCGGGCGATCGCATTGACCAACTGTTCCGAGCTACGGATATTGCCGATGGACTCGTACATTCCCGCCGCCGAAGCGCGATCGCCATCCTCACCAACGGCAGAAGAACGGGCAATTAACGCCGGGTCAAACTCCTGACGAATTTCTGGACCAATGGCGCTTTTAATTAAACAGCCCACCGATCCGTCGTTGGGACCCTCATCATCTCGCCCGGACCAGTACGCCGCCAGCAGCATCGGGTCGTCGCCTGGTTTTAATATCCACCCCGCCGGCACCGGATAGCCCCACCGTCGCAGCTGCGAAAGGGTCGCCGCCTTGCCCCCCACCTGAGACTCTTGCAGATCATCATCCAGGCTTTTTACCGCGCGGTCGCCCCGGAAAAAGCGAAACATTCTCTGGGACTCCTTCTTCGCCCCCGCTTCTGATAACTCCAAATCGTCTGGCACCTTTTGATAGATAAATCCCAACAGTCCGCACAGCATCACTGCCATACCAAAATGGGTCGTCGTTCCCTTCGGCAGGGCAATAATCGTCAGTGGGTAAATGATTAAGACGAGAAACTTACCGGTTTGGCGATCGCGAACAATCAGCCAGCCCATAAAACTCAGAAACCAGGTCAGCGCCGCACTCACCGGATCGTGAGCAAACGCCCCCCAAGTGGCATTAGTCGTCCCTGCGCCACCACCAACCCAATAGCGCCCCATTACCAGCGCCGTCAGCCCTAATAACTCCCAAGGCGACCCCGCTGGAAAAAACTGCCGCGCCAACAGCACCGCCGCCACTCCCTTCAACGCCTCCGCAGTTGCCGCCAGTCCGCCAACCCAACGCCCACCGTGGTAAAACGCCGCCGATACGCTGACATTGCCGGTGCCCACCTGGCGCAAATTCACCCCCACCAAGCCTTGCACAATCCACCCCACCAGAGGCAACGCCCCCAGCGTGGGACACAGGGTTAGTAACAACAAAACCCCCCAGGTTTGATCTAGGGTTAAAGCCATGGCTCAAGCTTGATTAAAGTGTGGATCTTGAAGTGTGGATATGAAAAAAATCTACTAACTCACTAACTATCTAAGTTCGAGGAATTTATTGCGGCAGATTCACCATCGGCTTTCGCGGATTTCAACTGTTTGATTGCGTCAAACCCTTGGCCCATAAAGTAAATAATCGCTATGCGTAGACCAATTCCCGACGTTGGTGGTCTGCCCGCTTGAATGCCAATAATGAACGCGAAAAGAGTGCCAAAGAGGTATAGCCCCAAGGCAAGCCCCAGGGCAAAGACAGAGCGCTTTTTCTGAATCCACAGCGCCAATCCACCGAAAATCAGCCCTTCGATCAGGGTGGTAACGCCAAGGTGACTGAACTCTTCTGGCAGCTCAACCTGAGAGATTAAGATAATCGCCCCGATAACGGTGTTGAGGGCGGCGACGGCGTACGTTGCACCTATCGCATTTCTAAGTTGCTTTTTAGCTTTCTCGCGAGGACTGGGCTGAATCTCGTTTCCGTCCTTGTCCTTTTTGACGCCGAACCATCCCATCGCGGCTCACCTCCCAACAACATCTCCAAGATTTTTAGGTGCCTGATTTATTGCCCCTATCGCTGGCGTTGTTTGTTTATAGCCGTTGGCAGCCTGACTTGGGGCGATCGCAGCAATTTGCAAATCCAAGCAACTAAACGTAAGAACAGCCCATACTCAATAGACCGCTAACGTTGCAGAGTCAGCCCCCGCAATTCCTAGATGCCCTATCGTCTCCTCGATTTCCTATTCAACTCCGATCGCCGTTACTACCGCTGGGGATTAGCG
>JBCCTE010000473.1:0-3074 GCA_039198915.1 Cyanobacteria bacterium P01_D01_bin.73
CGCTGGGAACCTGGGCCAGAGCTTTGGCACCGCAGGCTAATTCAACTTCCGCTTCTACGGTGGGTCGGCCCCGTGAATCCAAAATTTCCCGAGCTTTAATATCAATAATTTCAGTTTCGAGCATTTCCATTCGTCCACTTCTCCGATTCAGAAAAAACCAACCCAAGACAGATTCAGAATAAGCCCTGATGGCACGACCATTAACGAATCCATCAAAAAAAACGTCTAGGACTTCTGACACGGGATGGAAAGAATGGAATCCATGCTGCTAAAGGCGATGGGGCAAAGGTAGATTCGCGATCGCACTGATTATCATGAAGCATGGGTGCCGATAAGAAGTCGGCGAGAAAGATTGGATCTGCTACTGGGTCTGATGTTGAATCTGCGGGCTGTGTTCAGTCAGCACTTTTGCGCCGTATCCGTCCACTTGCAAGTTTGAAAACAACCGTTTGACCTATGCTGCGGAATCGACTGGTTTTACTGTGTCTGATGGCTGGACTGTTGGGGGCGTGTGGTAGCAGTTCCACCTCCACGGGAACGAACCCGACAACCACAAGCCAAGCCCCTGGTGTGTCCCAACCGGCGAAGGCTAATAATTCTGCGCCTCTGCCGAACGGAGATTATCCGGTGCAGCAGGTCAGCTATGACGATTCCAACGGACAATACAGTTTGATGCTGTTGAACACGCCCCAGGGGGCGCCGCCAGTATTTCGTACCGATGCGCTGCAAATGGCACGGCTGTCGGATGACGATACCAATGCGGGTAAGGCGTCCTACTTTAACGTTGCGAGCGGAAAGAGCACGCTGTTTCTAAGCCCAGATTTTCGCATTGAGTACGTCCCCAGCGTTGCTCAGAACCAGGTGGACCCCAGCACCGGACAAGATAGGGTTGTCTATGTGCGGCAGCGCCCAACCTACTGGAGTCCCTTTGCAACTGGCGTAGTGGTGGGGGCGATCGCCTCAGACCTGTTCACCCCGCGCTATTACGTTCCGCCAGCCTACGTGGTGGGTCAACCGCTGGTGGGCTACGGCGGCTACGGCAATACCTATGATCGCGCCGTCTCCAGCTATCAATCGCGCTACAACGAACCGCCACGGGCAACGCGACGACAACAATTTCGCACCACTGGCAGCGTGACGCGATCGCGGACCAGCGGCTCGAGCAATAGCAGCACAACGCAAAATCGCACCACAACAACCGGCACCGGAACCACACAGTCAACGCCCGCAACCAAAACATCTCCAGCCAGCACGACCACTCGGAAGCAACCCACCAATACCAACCGCTCAACCGGCTCAGGCTTTGGCAGCAGTACGCTACGGAATTCTGGCGGATCGTCAACGTCCAAGCCGAAGAAACGCTCCGGCTTTGGCAGTTTCGGCGGATCGCGTCGGCGCTCATCTGGCGGTTTTCGACGACGACGTCGGCGCTAAAAATACCTGTAGGGAGCGTCGGGGGGAAAGGGGCGTAATCAATCGAGTGCAGTCGAATTGGTGAATACAAGCGACTTAACCGGCTGTCAAAGCCTCTATCTTTGAAACTTCGCCACCAACTTCGCCGCTAACTTCGCCCGCCAACTCCATGCTGGGCTTGTCTGATTGTTCTTCGCAATCTAGCGGCAGTTGGATATAGAAACTGGTGCGATCACCATCGGATTCACACCACAAGTCCCCATGATGCTGGTACACGATAGTTTGGTACGCCACCGATAAACCGATGCCCGTTCCTTCCCCAACTCCTTTTGTGGTGAAAAACGGGTCGAAAATCTTTTCCTGAATTTCCAGTGGAATCGGCGGACCATTGTTGGTAACCACCACCAGAATGTAGGAATTCTGCCCGTCTTCCAAAGGCGCAACGCTTAGTTCAATTTTGGGCGATCGCTGGTCAAAATGGCTTGACTCAGGCGATCGCGCCTCCCTTTCAATAGCATCGGCAGCGTTATCAAGAATGCCGAGAAACACCTGGCTTAAATCCTTGGGATAGCAATTTATCAAAGGCAACTGTGCCGTTTCTGCAACGTTTTTCTCCACATCAATACTGACAATCCCCCGCTGTAGACGCCCTTCCAACAGCACCAGGACCGGTTCAATAATGTCTTGAATCGAAACCCGTTTTTCGCCGGATTTATTCAACCCAGAAAAGCTTTCTAAACTTTTGACGATGCTCTCAATACGTTGGGTGCCATTACGCATTGATGACAGCATCTTGGGCAAATCACCCATCAGAAAATCAATGTCATTGTCATCCCACTGAGCCGATATTTCCGCATCAGACTCAGCGTGGCGATCGCGACAGAATTCCGCAAATTCAATCAGACTATTGGTGTAATCTTCGACGTACTTTAAATTGCCGTGGACAAACCCCACAGGATTGTTCATCTCGTGGGCAACACCCGCCACCAAACGTCCCAGCGAAGCCATCTTTTCGCCCTGAATCATTTGAGATTGCGTATCCTTCAGCTCCTGAAGCGCCGCCTGCAACTGTTGATATCGTTCCTCCGCCACCTTGGTCAGCTCCAGCTGGGCCTCCAAAGACGCCTGCAACTGTTGACGACTTTCCTGTAGAGCTGCGGAGCGCTCTCGCTCTTCAGATAGCCGTTTATCTAACAGCGAAGACACCAGGGAAAGTCCCAACAAACCAACGGTCGTCAGGGTAACGATTACGGACCATGTTATTTGGGTTGTACTGTTTGCCAAAGCAAGACTGGTAATGCCCGACGTCGCTGAATTTAATGCTGACGATGCATTGCTGCTGAACAGAGAAAATCGAGTCGCCGCCATGCCAACGTAGTGCATGATAGGGATCGCTCCCCCCAGAAGCACCGATACTCCAAAGCGCTGGGACAGGGACGTTAGGCTTTTGCTGCCCCGCACCTTGGAAAAAACGCCGAGGGCTACGCAGGAAACAACGATGGCGATCGCCACTGACAGAGCAACCAAAGTCGAATCGTAGGAAATCGTGGCATCCAGCTTTACCGCCGCCATGCCGAGGTAGTGCATTAGCCCAATCCCGCTTCCCAGGCAAAGTCCGCCAAGACCTAGCTCAAGGGTTGACGGCTGCGATCGCCCCAAAA
>JBCCTE010000474.1:0-3072 GCA_039198915.1 Cyanobacteria bacterium P01_D01_bin.73
ACCTAGGGGTGTTTTTGGTAGACGGAGATCGAAGACTTCCATTGCTGGTTGCCCATGTTTGCTCCCCTATTTTTTAGCCTTTGTTCACTTAGACGCAGACTATAAAAATTTGCTCCAGACAAAAACGCTCGGCTTGTTTCGGTGATTCGGCTGACATCGAACTCCGTTCTCTGATTCTTCTATTTTAGAAGCGGAGCTTTGGATGATCCATTGTCCGGTGATTGAGGACTGAATCCGGGAGATGCCAATATTTAGCACGATGGTACGGCTGGAGCAAAGCTAGTTAGCTAACCCTGGAAATATTTAATGCTTTCCACAGTTTTAGCCATGGCTTTTTGTAGGATCTGGTGATCGCAGACACTTGCTGAACTGGCTTGAGCTACGGAACAGGGGTTGGTACCCGTCTGGGGGGTGACATTAAGAATTATGTTGCGAGGCAGAATTGTGCTGCTTGGCGTAGTCGCGGAAGCGTTCCAAGTCAGCTTGCAGGGTGGATTCAACTAAGTTGCCGAGGAATAAATTATCCACCAGGATGCCAATAATGCCGGGGATGGCGTAGGCAATAGTTAAGCGAACAACGCTGTGGTCGTTGCGGTCATAGAAGCGGATTGCTCCACGGTTTGGCAGCCCGTCAACGGATTCCCACTGGATTAACTGGCAATCGACTGTTCGGGTGATGCGCGATCGCCAATCGAAGGAAAACTGCCCCGATGCAAATTTCCATACCGATAGCTCTGGGTCCTGCTCGGAAATTTTGACTGAGTCGATCCATTTCATCCACTGCGGCATTTTTTCAATATCAGACCACAGCTCCCATACCCCTTCGATGGGAACTGGGACCTCAACCTGGACGCTATGTTCAAGCCAATTTGCCATCGGGATATCCCTCAGGAATAGTCTCGAGAATTGCAACGGTCAATTTCGCCCGTGCCGGTGCTTCTAGCTGGCCATGACAGGCTGCGGCGCGGGTGCCATTTCCAGCATAGCGGCTGCGGCTTGGCGACCGGAAATTGTCGCGCCTTCCATGCTATCGATATAGTCCTGCATGGTGTAGCTGCCCGCCAGGAAGAAATTTTCGACGGGGGTTTTCTGGCTGGGACGATAGGGATCCATTCCCGGCGCTTCCCGATACAGGGATTGAGCCAGCTTGACCGTGTTGGACCACAGCAGGTTTAGCTTGCGGGAGGAGGGGAAGAGGTCGTGCACTTGCTCAATAACGTGCGCGGTGATTTCTTCGTTATTTTGACCAATAAAAGGATCGCCGGGGGTCAGGACCACCTGGAGCAGGGAGCCTTGACCTTCGCGGTAGTAGTCGGCGGGGCTGGCGATCGCCAAATCCGCAAAGCAAGAGAAATCTGCGTCGGCAGTGTAAAGCAGGTTATCCAAGCCAGTGGGCTTGTCTAGATCTTTCATTGCCGCTTCGTCCTGAAGTTCGGTGACCCAGCCATCGAAACGCATTTGGACGGTGGCAACGGGAACAGCATCTAGCTCATAAATGTTGTCGAATTCGGACCACTGACGCCATTCCTTAGGCAATAGCTTTTGGATGCCGGGAACGTCGCAGGCGCAAAGGTATTGGTCAGCGGTGACTGTGGTTTCGGGTTCGTTGACGCCACCCATTACCAGTCCAGTGACCTGGGTCTTGCCGTCGATTTCTTCGTGCTGGATTTTTTTGACCCGCTGGCGCAAGTGAATCTTGACACCGCGATCTTCCAAGTACTTCACAATCGGCTTGTGGAGGTACTCGTGGGGTGAGCCTTCCAACATCCGAAGAATCGACGCTTCGGTTTTGCTGGCGAAGAATTGGAAAATGGTCAGCATGCAGCGGGCTGAGATATTTTCCGTGTCGATAAAGCCGAGGGCGTAAGCGATCGGGTTCCACATGCGCTTTAGGCTGCCGTTGGAGCCACCGTGGCTGCGGAACCAGTCGGCAAAACTAACGGAGTCCAGCTTGCGAATATCCTTCATTGCGCCTTTGAAATCCACTAGGCCGCGGACGATGGGGCTGGTGCCTAGGGCGATCGCATTCTGGGCTTTATCCAGGGCAGACAACTGGGACGTGGTGAAAAATGCCTTGAGACCGTTGAATGGAGCACCGGTAATGAAGCGGAAATCCAGAGCGCCTAAGTCACCGCCTTCGTTAACAAAGGTGTGGACGTGCTCCTTGAGCCGCAGGTTATCGGCTGCCCCCACCTTGCGCATTAGCTCGAACAGGTTGTAGTAGCAGCCGAAGAAGACGTGGAGCCCCATTTCGATATGGTTGCCGTCGCGGTCTACCCAGCTACTGACTTTGCCGCCGACAAACGATCGGGACTCAAAAATTTCCACTTCGTGTCCGGCGTCTGCCAGTTCCACCGCCGCTGACATCCCCGCCAACCCAGCACCAACAATTGCTACTCGCACGGCTGCTCCAACCTGAATCTAGGACTTACCAAATGATTCAAAAATTGTAACATTTTGACCTGGTGTCGGGTTTTAGCTTCTCCAAAGCTTGCCTAAGGCGCATTCACTGGTTGCCGGAATCCTTCAGGTAAGTCCAGCTCAATATTTTCGCCACGGTCGTAAATTTCGATATCCCACTGACCACGGGAACCGCTTTCAAAGGCGATAAACCGACCGTCTGAGCTGATTCGGGGCGATCGCACCCAGCCTCGATAGCCTTGAGTGATGACCTTAACCTGCCCCGTCGCTCGGTCGTATAGCTCCACCTCCGGGCGGGCGTAATCGCTGGCGAGATAGACCAGATAGCGCCCGGTGTAGCTGAGGCTGGGGTGTTCGGCGATCGTGTCGTTGCGGTTGACGCGGTTAAGGGGGACGTACTGGCGCAGGCTGAGGTCGTATACCAGCAGAGTGCGTCGCCCTTCCCGGTTGGATACAAACGCCAAAAATCGCCCGTCACCACTTAGGGCGGGTTGCTCATCGGTGTAGCGCGAGTTGACCGAATTGGTGCTGGGGAGAACCGGAGCGCTGGAGCAACTGCTCAGGAGAAGTACTCCGAAGCCCAATAACTTGAGCGCCAACTTGAGCGCTCGATGGCAGGTTCTTCGAAACGGATTGCTCGACACCTTACGG
>JBCCTE010000475.1:0-3047 GCA_039198915.1 Cyanobacteria bacterium P01_D01_bin.73
AGCAAAAATCCTGGTGCCGCTGCTGTGTGGTGACACCCTATGGGGGTTGCTCAATGTCAGCGAAAGTGACTTTTCCCGCAACTGGACGCCGGAGGATGTGGAGTTTTTAAAGGCGCTGTCTGTCCAACTGGCGATCGCGATTCAGCAGGCCACGACCCATCAGCAGTTACAGGATGAGCTGAAGGAACGGCAGCTGGCGGAAATGTCCTTGCAGGAAAGTGAGCAACGGTATGCAATGTTGGCAGCGGCGGTGCCGGTAGGCATTTTCCGCGCTGATCTACAGGGACAATGCACCTACCTCAATGATCGCTGGTGCCAAATGACGGAGCTACGCCCGGAGGATGCCCTAGGGGAAAAGTGGCGCAGCGTAATCCATCCCGACGATCGCGATCGCGTCCTGCGCGACTGGCTCAACGCAGCCCAAGCGGGGCAGCCCCTGGAGCTAGAATTTCGCTACAAAACCGCCAGTGGCAAAGTCACGTGGGTCTATGGGCAATCCGTACCGGAATGGGGTGAAACAGGGGAGGTGATCGGTCACGTCGGCACCATTACGGATATTAGTGATCGCAAACAGGCAGAAACCGCCCTACAGAACCTGATTGCCGGCACCGCTGCCACCACTGGTCAGGACTTCTTCCCGGCGCTGGCAACCCATATCGCCGCCGCCTTACATGCCTCCTACGCCGTTGTCACCGCCCTGGGAGAAGACAACTGCCTAGAAACCCTCGCCTTCTGGGCCAATGGAAAGCTACAGCCACCCTTTTCCTATCGCGCTCCCAACACGCCCTGTGAGCAAACCCTGGACCGCGGGCGATTTTTCTGTGGAAAGCTGCTCGCGGAAAAGTTTCCCAAAGGCGAGGATGGGGATCTTGACCTGGCAGCAATGCAAGCACAAAGCTATCTAGGCGTTGCCCTCCATGACAGTCAGGGAGAGGCGATCGGCAATCTCTGCATTTTGGACACCAAACCCATCACCGATCCAGAAAGGGCTGAGCAACTGCTCGTAGTATTTGCCGCACGAGCCTCGGCAGAATTGGAGCGACAGCGGGCCAGTACGCAGCTCAAGCGCCTTAACCAAGAGTTAGAGGCTAAGGTTGCAGAGCGCACAGCCACCCTCCGGGAGCGGGAGGAATTCCTTCAAACCGTGCTGGACACCTTCCCTCTATCGGTGTTTTGGAAAGATCGTGACTGCGTTATGCGCGGCTGTAATCAGGAATTTGTACGGACTTTGGGGGTCCAATCCAGCGACGAAATTGTGGGTAAATCGACCCTAGATTTATCCATGTCCCCCGAAGAAGCCGCAGCCTATCAGGAGGATGATCTCCGAGTGATGAATTCTGGTAAGCCGGAACTGGCCATCGAAGAGAGCCTGACACGCCCCGATGGGGAAACACGGTGGCTAGAAACCAATAGGCTACCCCTGCGAGACGGGGACGGCAACGTGGTTGGTATTGTTGGCACCTTCCAGGACATAACTGCTCGCAAGGAGGCAGAGCTGAAGCTGCGGGCGCAGGCGGAACAGGAACGGCTACTGAGCGGCATTACCCAGCGAGTTCGCTCATCCCTAAGTTTGTCGGATTTGCTTAAGTCAACTGCGGCGGATCTGCACCAGCTACTTCAGTCAGAGATTCTTGAGGCCACCGTCGCTGAGCTGCACCAGGTTCTTCAGGCGGATCGGGTGCTGGTGTACGAAATTTCCGAGGACGGAACGGGGACCGCGATCGCCGAATCAGTGTCCGCCGAATATAGCACCCTACTGGATCAGGCCCTGCCGGCAGCTGCGTTCCCAGCGATCGCCTCTCAACTCGATGGAAACCGCCCCTCCCTAGTGCTAAACGACGTGGAGCAAGAAATCGACCGCATTTCATCCTCCCTAGCGGAGCTGTTAACGGAGGTTCAGGTTCGCGCCCAACTCGTGATGCCCATTGTCCAGCAGAAGCGCCTGTGGGGACTATTGGTTGCCCATCAGTGTCAACCCCGGCAATGGAAACTGCGGGAAATTAAGCTGCTACAGCAAACGGCGGACCATATCGCGATCGCCATTCAACAGGTGCATCTTTTCGAGCAGCTCCAGGCAGAACTCAAGGAACGCCACCAAACCCAAGAACAGCTCACCGAGCGCAACCAACAGCTCGCTGTCTCCAACGAACAGCTGGCCCGCGCCACCCGCCTCAAGGACGAATTTCTCGCCAATATGAGCCATGAGCTGCGCACGCCCCTCAACGCCATCCTGGGCATGACCGAAGGGCTACAGGACACAGTCTTTGGTCCCATCACCCCCCAACAGAGCAAAGCTCTCAACACCCTCGAAGGCAGCGGCATCCACCTGCTGGAGCTAATTAACGACATCCTGGACGTCGCCAAAATTGAAGCCGGTCAAATTGAACTGCACTGCGGTCCCACCCCCGTTGAAACTCTGTGTCAATCCAGCCTGACCTTTATCCGCCAGCAAGCCAAGAAAAAACAAATTCAGGTCCATCTCTGGGTGCCGCCCCACCTGCCCTATCTAATGGTGGACGAGCGACGGATCCGCCAGGTGCTGCTAAACCTGCTGAACAATGCCGTCAAATTCACGCCGGAAGGGGGCACCATCAACCTAACCGTGACGCGGCGCAGCACTTTGAACATCGATGCCGTCACCACATCGTACTCCCAGTCCAGCCCGGCGTTGCCACCGCCCACCCCCCTTGAAGAGTGCAAAGGCGATCAGTCCTATCTGCACATTGCCATCACCGACACCGGCATTGGCATTTCGCCTGAAAATATCACCCGCCTATTTAAACCCTTTATCCAAATTGACAGCGCCCTTAACCGCCAATACAACGGCACGGGTTTGGGGCTGGCGCTGGTCAAACGGATTGTTGAACTACACGGCGGGCAGGTCAAAGTCGTGAGCGAGGAGGGGAAAGGCAGCTCCTTTATCATCAGCCTGCCCTGCGTCGTTACCCGCTCGGACTGCCATCCCGCTAGCCACACATCACTGCATTTTGGGGTCATCAATGGGCATGACCCATCAACTATGGCGTCGCCAGTGATTTTGTTGGCGG
>JBCCTE010000476.1:0-3044 GCA_039198915.1 Cyanobacteria bacterium P01_D01_bin.73
CCGCTTTAACATCGGCAAAGTCCACGTTGACCAAACCGGGAATCGTGATGATATCCGGTTTGGTCAACGTGGACTTTGCCGATGTTAAAGCGGTAATGGCTGATGCGGGATCGGCGCTGATGGGCATTGGAATTGGCTCTGGCAAGTCGCGATCGCGCGATGCGGCCAATGCAGCGATTTCGTCGCCCCTATTGGAATCGTCTATCGAGGGAGCCCAAGGCGTTGTCTTAAACATCACCGGTGGTTCCGACTTAACGCTGCATGAAGTCAATTCAGCAGCAGAAGCCATTTACGAAGTTGTGGATCCCAATGCAAACATTATTTTCGGTGCCGTTCTGGATGATCGTCTCCAAGGCGAAATTCGTATTACCGTAATAGCGACCGGTTTCTCCAGCGATGCTCCCATCAACATCGTCGGCAGCACGCCAAAGACTAAGGCAGGACCCGCAGCAACAGCGGCAGGCCGAACTGCCCCCACGCCCCCACGCTTCCCCTCTCAGTCCCAGGCAGCGCCGATCGCCCCTCCAGTAGTACCAGAACGTCCGGCAAGCACCGACGGCCTAGACATTCCTGAATTCCTTCAGCGACGCCGCAATAACCCCAATCCTGGTCAATAGGGTATTGCTTTAGTCTAGTGGGCTATCAAATATTAGGGTTCTAGATTATGGCAATTGAATCGGTGCCCACTGCGCTGACGATCGCCGGCTCCGATAGTGGCGGCGGTGCAGGTGTCCAGGCAGATTTGCGAACTTTCGCGATGCACTGCGTTCATGGGATGAGCGCCATCACCTGTGTCACTGCTCAGAACACCCTTGGCGTGAACCGCGTCGATGCATCGCCGACAGAGGCGATCGCGGCTCAAATCGACGCGGTGGCTAGCGATATTGGCGTCGGTGCAGCGAAAACCGGGATGTTGCTCAACGCGCCAATTATTGAAACGGTCGCGGATCGAGTAGAGCACTGGAAAATTAGGCAGTTAGTGGTGGATCCGGTGATAGTGTCCCGAACTGGTGCCCAGCTAATTGACCAAGCGGCCGTGGAAACTCTGCGCGATCGCCTGTTACCCGTGGCGTTAATCACCACACCCAACGCCTACGAAACCCAGCTTTTAACGGGCGTCACCCTAGACTCCTTAGACGCGATGAAAGCTGCGGCCGCCAAGATTTTAGACCTGGGGCCGCAGTATGTTGTTGTTAAGGGCGGGGGGCTAACGAAGACGCTGCACGGGGTTGACGTGTGGATGGATGGCGCGTCGGGAGAGTGTGAGGTGCTGCGGACGGAGCTGGTGGATACGCCCCATACTCACGGCACCGGCTGCACGCTAGCGGCAGCGATCGCGGCAAACCTGTCCCGTGGTTTAGCTCCATTTGCCGCAGTTCAAAAGGCAAAGGAATACGTCACCAGCGCCCTTAAGCATTCACTGGCGATCGGCAGTGGGCAAGGACCAGTTGGGCACTTTTTCCCACTGCTGTAGTTTTTTCAGGCTCCGCTCGGACTCAAGTAGAACGGACTGACGAGGTTAACCGTGGCGTTTCTGGTGCCACTGCCAGGCGTGGGAAATGATGCTGTCAATATCGGGATATTTCGGTTGCCAGCCTAGGATCTGAGTCGCACGGTCTGCCGATCCCACTAAGCTTGGCGGATCTCCAGGGCGGCGATCGCTCACCTTGACGGTAAACTCGCGACTAGTGATTCGCTTGGCAGCTTCAATAATTTCCTTCACCGAAAAGCCCGTGCAGTTGCCTAAATTAAATTTGGTCGACTCACCGCCTTCCATCAAATACTTCAGCCCCAGCACGTGGGCATCGGCAAGGTCGCACACATGGATATAGTCGCGAATACAGGTGCCGTCGGGCGTATCGTAGTCATCGCCCAAAATGCTGATAGCATCCCGCCGACCAAGAGCTGTTAGCAAAACCAGGGGAATCAAATGAGTTTCAGGATCCCGATCCTCGCCCAGTCGTCCTTGGGGATCAGCGCCGGCAGCATTGAAATATCGGAAGCACACCGACCGAAAATCGTAGGGCACGCCAAAATCGTCCAGAATTCGCTCCACCATCAGCTTGCTAGCGCCATAGGGATTAATGGGAGCCTGAGGATGATCCTCCGGAATTGGAATCTCGCTGGGAACGCCGTAGGTGGCGCAGGTGGAGGAGAAGATAAAGTGCTTGATATTGGCGGCGACGGCGGCCTCAATCAGCCTTAAAGTGCCCAGAACGTTGTTGTTGTAATACTTACCGGGATCCTTCACCGATTCGCCTACGTAGGCATAGGCGGCAAAGTGCATAATGGCGTCGATTTTGCGATCGCTAAACAGCTTATCCAGTAAGGGGCGATCGCTCGTATCTCCCTCAATCAGCTCCACCTTCAGCACCGACTCCACCAAATCCCGGTGGCCATAAAC
This sequence comes from Cyanobacteria bacterium P01_D01_bin.73, assembly GCA_039198915.1. Taxonomy (GTDB): domain Bacteria; phylum Cyanobacteriota; class Cyanobacteriia; order CACIAM-69d; family CACIAM-69d; genus CALGDE01. Next base: position 2,405 of record JBCCTE010000476.1, read on the forward strand.
CATATTGTCCAGGATGACGACTTCGTAGCCTGCCTCCTTCAGCGCCAACACCGCATGGGAGCCGATATAGCCCGCACCGCCCGTCACCAAAACCGTTTTCTTGCTGTCCACGCTCGTCTCCCAAACTCCTGAAAAATTTCTCGCGATCGCCCGCCAAAATAATCCGCAAACCTAGCGCTTTACTGGCAAATTAAGCCATCAAACCAGCGCTATTTTTTTGATTCTGTTTGGCTAGCCCGGCAATAACTGGAAGATTTTGCTTATTAGGGCTTGTCCTTACCTTTCATAATTGCCGTGATGTAGCCCAACTGGCTGTAGGCGTAGACCAAGTTATCGAAGGCCATCGGAATATCGCCGATATATTTCACCGACTTTGCAATGCCCCGCAGCATGCCCTCGGTGCCTCGCCGCATGCGTCCCGGTCCCGTCTCGCCCGACAGCTCCTCCCGGTAGTACTCGCTAATCCCCTGCCACCAACCACGGCTCATAAACCAGCGCTTCTTCACTCGGTCCGGGAAAACCTGATGATCCACCACCGCCTTTGGCAGGTAGGCAACTTTCCAGCCCCCTTCAATCACCCGCTGGGTCATATACAGGTCACCATTGGACAGCTGGATCGTTCCGGTAAGAACCTGCTGTC
>JBCCTE010000477.1:0-3030 GCA_039198915.1 Cyanobacteria bacterium P01_D01_bin.73
AGTTGATCCACTAAGTCGTGGGCAAAAAGCTCGCTGGCCAAATTTGCACCGCCACACAGCCAAATCCCTTTGCCCGGTTGACCTTTCAGACGCGTAATCACATCCACCGCATTGTTCGAAACCAGCTCCAACTCCTCGCATGGACTTTGTTCAAGGCTGCGTGAAAAAAGATACTGCTTCATATGGGAGTAGGGACTGGTTACGCCATCCTTTAACCCCATTTCGTAAGTTTTGCGCCCCATTAGCACCGTATCAAACCACTGATTGTCCGCATTAATGCCCATCACACCGCGCAAATGGGAGGGCACGGTTTCAGGAAAGGTGGCAAACAGATCCGCCAAATACGCCTGATCTAAAGAAAATCCTTCCTGTGATCCGTCCGTATGGGCGATAAATCCATCCAGGCTACAGGCAACGTAATAGGTGAGTGTGCGCATGGTTCAGACTTTTATCGCGAGACGGCAGATATTTTGACTGCTAACGGCAAAGAGCATTGTCAGCCTTTGGACCGTAGCTTCATCAGCGTAACTTCCCAAACCAAGCGCGGCTGAACGTACCCTCGCAGCAACTGCCGTGCTTGCTCAAATAAATGCATGGGGCTAGTTGTGGAATCTGCTGGGGCGATCGCCCCCCCGTTTGTTGTGGACATCGCCGACCAATAGCGATGTTGCAAATAGGTCACCAGCCAAATTTGTGCATCGGTCGTCAGCTCCTTGGTAATTTGCTTGGCTAACGTCAACGCCTCCACCGTATTGGTGACGGGACGGTCTAGTGCAGCTCGCAACTCCTCCGACAGCCCCTGTAAATTTTCCCAATGGGCGATCGCCGCCCCCGGGCTCCCCTGCGCCAGAGTCAACACCTCCCCTTGACTTGCCACGTCGTCACGCCCTGCCTGTCGTAGCACCGTTTGCACCTCCGGTAGGGACAGCCGCCGAAACGGAATCCGCGCACACCGAGACACCAGCGTCGGCAACAAAGCATCAGCACTGGGAGCCAATAAAATAATCGTCGCCTGTCCCGGCTCTTCCAATGTTTTCAGTAAACCGTTAGCCGCCCCTTCCCCCATCGTTTCTGCGGATTCTAGAACCACCAGCGATCGCGCCGCCTCCAACGGCTGTCGACCCAAAAACTGCCCAATTTGCCGCACTTGTTCCAGGCGAATTTGTGGCGCTGTTCGTGTTTTAACCCCCGCCTCTGCTGCCTGGCTCGCTGGAATAAGCTTGCCTTTTTCGGTGTAGGTGGGCTCCACCCATAGCAAATCGGGATGGTTTCCCTCTTGAATGCGTTTGGCTAATCGAGGGGATGGGCTGGAGTTGCCGGAGGGAGAAAATAATAGCTGGGCAAAACACCGCGCTGCCAACCCTCGCCCAACCCCGTCGGGACCGGCGAATAAATATGCCGGAGCCACATGGTCCCGTGCGATCGCCCGTTCCAGCAACACCACCGCCTGGTCCTGCCCCAACAGAGAGACAAACCACGGCGAAATTACCCCTGTGGCAGCCTTTCCCACTAGCTCACCTCCATCAAATCCTCCGATAGCCACTGTTTCAGACGCGGCTCCAAAATTTCTTTAACGATCACAAACACGGCTTCTAACTCTTGATTACCGTCAACCTGCACAATTCGCCCAGGAAACTGAGTTGCCAGCTCCTGAAACCCTTGTCGAGTGCGCTTCTGAAACGCTAGTCCCGCAGCCTCCAGGCGATCAGTACCTCCTCCCGCTCGATCCTGTCGTCGTTTTGCCGCCATTTCTGGATCCACATCGAACCACAGGGTTAAATCGGGCTGTAGCCCCTGGGTAGCCATGCGCACCGATTGCTCCACTAGCCCCATCTCCAAACCTCGCCCAAACCCCTGGTAAGCAAAGGTGGAATCGGTGAAGCGATCGCACAACACCCACTGCCCCTCAGCCAACGCAGGTTCAATCACCTGGGCAATATGTTGCGCACGGTCTGCCGCGTACAGTAACAATTCAGCGCGATCATCTAACACCTCATCATTCACCTGGAGCAGAACGGATCGTAGGTGGCGACCAATGCCTGTTCCTCCCGGCTCCCGCGTTGCCACCAGCGATCGCGCCCAGCCCGCATCGGCCAGCCAACTGCGCACCCACTGTAGCTGAGTCGTCTTGCCAGCCCCATCAATGCCTTCAAAGGTGATTAATAGTCCTTGCACACAGTCCCCCTAAAAAACATGTCGCTTGCGCTACACAATTATCCAAAATTTTAGCCATCCCCCTATCATCCAAACGACTTGGGTATTATGAAAGGGAATTTTTCAGGCGTCTCAATCCCCCGAACTATGGCTCGCTACACCTGTACCTTCGCGATTCCCTGCTCCCAAGAGCAAATCACGCAATGGCTACCCCAAATTTTACAGGTCTGTAATTTGGCGATCGTCCACAGTGGGGAAGATTACATCCTGGCGAAAGAAACCCCAGGTCAGGTGAGCTTTACGGAGCTTGTTAGCGTGGAAGTGCTGGTGGAAGAGGTTGGGGTAAACGCTGAGCACATCAACCTTAACTTTATTGTTCGTAACGAAGAGCTACCCCTGAAAGCGAATAACCACTGCCGCCACATGTCAGAGCAGATTAGCCAAGCGGTGCAGTCCCACAAAGAAATTGAAACCCTAAGCTATGTAACTGGCTGATTTGTCGCTCGCCTAGGACACCCCTACATTCAGGATTTACCGTTACTGGCTTAGTAGTGGATAGTGAAACGACGATGATATTCATCAGGGAAGCGCGCGACTAAGGGCTGTCATCATTGACATCTCAAAGTCTTTTGCGGTGATGGTTTAAGCTCCTAGCATTGTTATTTTGAAAGGGCGTTTACTTCCCACTGCGTAAGACTGGTGGCTCTTAATTGATGACACGCCTTAACTGAAGCCGGTGTTGTGACTGGCTATGTCAACCGTTGATGGGTACACGCAGCTCTCTAAGATTGGACTGCCAAATTGGTTTGGCTGTGGGTACCGCTCGTTGACTTGTACTGTAGGAAAAGGCTGGCTTCGTGAGAATTGTTCTATTGG
>JBCCTE010000478.1:0-3027 GCA_039198915.1 Cyanobacteria bacterium P01_D01_bin.73
GTGAAAGTCACCGTTGATCCCAGCCCTTCACCCAAGCTGTAGAAATTCATCTCTCCGCCCATGGCCTGCACCAACTGCTGGGATAAAACCAGTCCCAAACCGGTACCGCCAAACTTACGGGTGCGGGCACCATCCGCCTGGCTAAAGGCTTGAAACAGCTTGTCCTGATCATCCAAAGCCACGCCAATACCCGTGTCAATAATCCGGAAGAGGGCAATTCCGGCGTTGGGTTCATCCGACTCACCCTCGTCGTCGTCCTCTTCCAAGACCAAATCCGCAGCCCCCATCAGGTCCACGCTAATGGTGACACCACCCTCGTCAGTGAACTTGATGGCGTTGCCGGTCAGGTTCAAAATCACCTGCAGCAGCCGCTGGTAGTCGCCGTAGAGCAAAATCTCGTCGTGGGTTTCCGGCACCTCCACTTCGAAATACAGCCCCTTCTCCTGAATCTGCGCCTGAACTAGATTCTTGGTTGTGGTCAACAGTCCCGACAGCTTCACCGGCTCTCGACTTACCTCCAGCCGGTCCGCCTCGATTTTTGCGACATCCAAAATATCGTTCAAGATATTGAGCAGGTGCAGCGCCGATTCGTTGGCCGTGGTTAAAAACTCTTCTACTTCTTTGGGATCGTCCACCATCCCGTCAAGCACCAATTGCAGGGAGCATAAGATCCCGTTCAATGGCGTGCGGATTTCGTGAGACGTGTTAGCGAGAAATTCGCTTTTCAAGCGTGATACTTCCTCTGCCTGTTGCCTCGCATCTTCCAGCTCATGCTGTTTTTTCAGCAGACTTAGATTTTTATCCCGCAGCTCGTTAGTCAGGGTTTGGCTTTCGGCAAATAGTTTGGCGTGGGCGATCGCCGTGCCCACCTGATCCGACAGCTCGCGCAATAGCTCCAGCTCTGCACCGGTCCACTGGCGGATGCGATCGCACTGATACAGCGTGATAAACCCATTCACCACGTCACGGTACCGCGTTGCCACTACTACCAATGACTGGTTGCCATACTTATCCCCCTGAGCCTTAGCGATCGCCACCGGATCACCACTAGTCATTGTCTGGAGAAACTCCGGCTGGTCTCCCACCAGCGCCACCTCTCCCCGCATGGACACAAACTCATCGCGGACATACTCCGCCGTCACCTCAATGGCTTCCTCGCCGCCCAAAATCCCCCGCTCCGCCTCCGTCTTCGGAGACCAAACCACACACCGGCTGACGCTAAGAGCTTGCCCCAGACCTTCTACAGTCTGCTGCCAAATGTTTTTCAAATCCAAAGTGCGACGGATTTGCCGCGAAATCTTCGTCAGCAAAATTTGATAAAGCGCCGAACTAAGAGGCAGCGTCCGACGAATACTACGGGCAATACGACTTAGCAGCCGCTGATGGGCTTCCAAACCTGGTTGGGATAACACCGGCTGATCTACACGCTGTAGTAGGGCGACAGGGCTAGCCGCCTCCGTCTCCTTCAAAATTGAGCGCCCCATCACCAGCACCTGACGAGCATGGGGCTCAGCCGTTAGAACCGGGCTCATAATCAGCTCGAAGGTCTGGGATGCCAATCCTGCCCCATCCTGCTTCAATTGACCGCCCCCCGACCGATGACATAGCTGAATGGCGCACTCAAAACGCTTGGGGTGCCCGAGGGTCAGCACCTCCTGCAAATTCTCTAAGTAGTCAGCGATCGCCACCGGCGTAAATGCACAATCCGCCAAAGCACAGCCGCACAAATCCAGAGCACTCAAACCATGGTGCTCCGCATCACGCCAATAAAAATCCCAGTACTGCCCCGATGCATCCTGAACAAACGCCAGCTCTGCCCCAAAACTCGCCAGCGCCGTTGTCCCCATATTGCCGACGTACAGCATAGGTTCCTGCCGCGCCTCATTGGCTTCCGCTCCCTCCACCGCCTGAGGCGACTTCGCTGAAGAACCACCCTCAACTGGGGTATCAAAATCAGCTCGTGTGGACTCGGAGGACTTTCCGCCGTCGGAACCATCAAGGTGAGGGCTGCCAATAGGCGTTCTTTGGAGCTTATCCAGGGCTTCTGTAGGTCTTGTTTGGCCGAAGGAGGGAGAGGACGGTGGGAGGGTAGCCATAGGAGCTAGAGGAAAGTGAAAAAGTTTTAGCTGAGAAGAATATGGGTGGAAGTAGCATGCATCCCTGACGGTGTTGAAGGGTCATTCTCAACCGTGTCTCAACTCAATTTGTTTTGTAAGCTTTTCGAAAGCTATGCCTTACCGCTTCTATTTTGCAATTTTCATTGGGCAATTCTTGCCTCGAAGTCAACGTCTTGTAACCAATTTAACGTTCGAGCCCAAAGTGATTATTTCATACTAGTCATTCCATTCTCCCCGAGGTGGGACGGTAGGGTTGCGAGGTAGAAGGCGTGTCAAGTCATCCTCGCGATCGCGATCACCTTGAAGCCACTGACGAACAGCCGCCTCGATAACCCGACTAGGATTATCGGTAAGGTGCTCAATGCGGTCCAGTAAGTCTGAATCGATTTGGATGGACAGATCAACCTTTCTACGGTCGGACCTTGAAGAAGCAGCGTTGTTATCCATAGAGTAATCGGGGAAAAGTAACACCCTAATAAAGCAATGAAAATATTTAATGGATCACGTGCAATTTAAGATTTCGCAAGCAAAGTCGATAGCTGTCGCGTCGAGGAATCACTCCAGAAGAGGCGAAATCCTTGGGAAGGTTATCAACTTCTCCAGCCCGCAGGAATGGAAATCAATGGAAATCATTAGTGGCAGGTGAACTTTAAAATCCTTCAGATTATATTTGCAGTCCTTACAAATGAGAATCGGACTTGGAGCAAAATTTAGAGCAAATTTTTTAACTACGTCTCTGCGCCATGCTCCAATACACACCCAACACATACTCTGCAGAGTTGAAATTGTGGGCTACTGCCCCATGCCCTATTCCTAGCTAACCCCAAAACTGCTATTGGCCTTACACTGCAAGAGACGGTTACGTTAACCTACTAATCGCTACATTTAAATTCATAAATCTAGCTGCAAC
>JBCCTE010000479.1:0-2996 GCA_039198915.1 Cyanobacteria bacterium P01_D01_bin.73
AAGGGTGTAGAGATAATCAAAGCCATCACTCAGGGCAGGGGGATGGCACTGGAGCTGTTGATGCATTCGGCGAATGACTGCCTCGGGAACCCGTCGCGATCGCCGAACATTGCGCGCAAGACAAATCTCCAGCGGTACATCTAACCAGTAGCCGTCGATGGTGGTAAATCCCAACTGGCGGGCGAAATGGATGGCTCGACGGCGATCGCGGCGGTTGGCATGGGTAGCGTCGTAAAGCACCGCCCGTCGCTGACCTGTCTTGATTTGGGCGATCGCCCGTTGCCATTGCCGAGCCACCTCTCGCCAAATTTCGGGCCACGGTCCTTGGGTCGCGGCATCGCCAAACACCTTGGCGCGAATCTGATCGGTAGACACTACAACCCGCCCCAATTCTCGATGCTGCCACTGCCGGGCAATGGTGGACTTCCCACAACCAGGGATGCCAATCAGAATCGTTAAGGGAATGGGGGCGCAGGGCAAAAGCCAAACCTTTGGTGATAGGTCTTGTTTAGAATGGGAGCCTGGGCTGCGGCGTCAGTGAATGCACATTCAGTAAATACAAATCCGGACCGGCAATTACTGAACATCATGCTGACAACCCAAGGTATTTTTCACTGTTTTTTGGGGCGATCGCATCGATACTATCTACGGCAACCTAAAAGGCTTAAAACCGAGCCAGCTTAAGCAACTGCGGCGACTGTACCATCAGCGTCTACCGGGAGATTGCTTGACCACCCCGGAGTTTGCCCAGCGACTTGCAGCCGTTAGCGTAGCGGTGGATGAGCCCGTGTGTGCCTATCTCAATCGACGGGGTCAGGTGATTCGAGTGGGCGTTGGCCCTCCCCACAAAACCCAGTTTTCCCCCCGCGAACTCCCCCGCTACGGTGCTGAGCGTCTATCGGGCATCCGTTGCGTTGCCACCCAGCTAAAGCAGAGCGATCGCCCCCCTAACAGTGCAGCACTAACAGCGCTGGTGATGCAACGGCTAGATGCGCTGGTGTTATTGGGCGTGAGCGATCGCGGCTTTGAACGTCGCGGCGGCGGCGCGACTGGCTATGTCACCGCAGCCCACGTTGCCCACTTGGTATCCGAATACGACGATGCCGAAACGACAGATAATGCCAACGTTACAGACAGTGACGTTACAAAGTCACCAAATCAAGACAAATCAGACGGGCAAATATCAACTACGAACAACAACGGTAAAGCCAATTCGGACAGTCCGGTAGCCGGCACCACAATCCTGTCTTCCTTGGAGTTGGAGGAACTCGACACCTGGGACTTCGTCGAATTCGTTGGCGGATTGGAGGAGGAGTTTCGCCGAGAATTTATAGCTCGCCAGGTGGAAGGCGATCGCGAGCGAGTCTTGCTGGTGGGTCTGCAAACCGACGACGTGCCGGACCTGGAATTTAGCGAACGCATGGAAGAGCTGGGTCGCCTCGTTGATACTGCCGGCGGGGAAGTCATTGAAACAATTTTGCAACGGCGATCGCGAGCCCATCCCCAGACCGTCATCGGCAGCGGAAAAGTCCAAGACCTCGCCTTAGCGTCTCAGCGTCTGGGAGCCAACCTCATCGTCTTCGACCGGGATTTATCGCCAGTACAGGCGCGCAACGTCGAAACCGCCACTGGCATTCGCGCTGTGGATCGCACCGAAATCATCCTTGATATCTTTGCCCAACGCGCCCGATCCGGCGAAGGAAAACTACAAGTAGAACTTGCCCAGCTCGAGTATCAACTGCCCCGCCTGGTGGGTAGAGGGCAAGCCATGTCTCGACTGGGCGGCGGCATTGGCACCCGCGGTCCCGGAGAAACCAAGCTCGAGACAGAGCGGCGAGCTATCCAACGGCGCATCGCCAAGCTCCAACGGGACGTCAACCAGCTGCAAGCCCATCGCAGCCGGCTGCGGCAACGTCGCCAGAAACGCGACCTCCCCGTCGTTGCCATCATTGGCTACACCAACGCCGGAAAATCAACTCTGATCAACGCCCTGACCGATGCTGAAACCTATGCTGCTGACCAGCTTTTCGCCACCCTAGACCCCACCACCCGCCGCCTAACGGACTTTGACGCCACCACCCAGAAGCCCGTGCAGCTAATGCTGGTGGACACCGTCGGCTTTATCCAAAACCTGCCGCCTCCCCTCGTCGACGCCTTTCGCGCCACCCTAGAGGAAGTAACGGACGCAGACGCCCTGCTACACCTAGTGGACCTGTCTCATCCCGCGTGGAACCATCAAATTGACGCCGTCAACGTCATCCTAGAAAGCATGGATGTTGTCCCTGGGCCCAGCCTGCTAGCCTTCAATAAAATTGACGCCATTTCCAGTGAAACGTTAGACCAAGCCAAGATTGATTACCCCGATGCTGCGTTTGTTGCCGCCCGCGATCGCCTGGGACTAAAAACCTTGCGGCAACGACTAACCAGCTTTGTTCAGCGCAACTGAGATGCAGCGCAATAACAAGGAATAACAAGAATCATGCACCTTCGAGCCGTTAATCCGCACGGTCAAGCTTACGCGGTCTAGAACTTGAGAGTTAGCACCAGCCCTACTGGTAAAACACCTACCGGATAACTCCATAGCTATCGGCGTTATCAAGAGTCACTAGCGTTTATCAAAATATTTATTTTTCAAAGTCAGCCGCGTTTAGTTGCTAACTGCTTGTCCCATCACCAAAGCCCAGATTAGTATCATCACAAGAGGATCTTTACATCCAAAAGACCTCATAGAGAAGCTTGACTTCATTAGTTTGAGCTCACCGCAACTCAATAGGAGTCATATCACTGCGTCATCAGGGCGTGGCATGGATAATTAGAATTCAACTCACTCCCGACATTCCCTCCTCCAGGGCAGCATCATGAGACGACTACTTACTACTGCTTCAGCCGCTCCAATGAGCACCCAAACCCTGCGGAACTGGATCACTCTCCTCCTGATTATTGATGGATTGCTAATCCTGGCGAATCTTTTGTTCCCTAAAAGCATGCCCTGGGAT
>JBCCTE010000480.1:0-2994 GCA_039198915.1 Cyanobacteria bacterium P01_D01_bin.73
CTGAGTCGCGTCGGAAAACTTCAGCCAAAGTTTCGGTGGTGTGGGATACTGAAAAGCCGCTATCTGAAATTTGCGTCGGCCACTCCACTGCGATCGCGCAAAATTTCTGAGAATTCCAGGCGAAGCGTCTTTCCTGTGCCGCCTTTGGTACTGCTCGTCGGCACTGGTAATTGAATCGGCTTTAAGAGTTAACGCAAATAACGCAAATACTGTAGAAATGGCTAAGCGAGTACAACTAGTCCTTCGAGAGGACATCTATAAGTTGGGCAAAAACGGCGATCTTGTGGAAGTGGCCCCCGGCTATGCCCGCAATTATTTGCTGCCCAAGGGTTTGGCACTTCCCGTCACCCCTGGCGTGCTGAAGCAAGTTGAGCGCCGTCGTGAGCAGGAGCGCCAACGCAAGATTGAAGAGCGCAACAAGGCAGAGTCCACCAAGACTGCTTTGGCGACCATCGGCTTACTGCGTGTTGCTAAGCCCGTGGGTGAAGACGACGCCATCTTCGGTACGGTTACCAACCGCGAGCTGGCTGATGTGCTGAAGGAGTTCGCTGGCGTTGAGGTGGATCGCGCTGATATCGAGGTTCCTGAAATCAGCAAGTTGGGTAAGTACGAAGCCACCGTTAAGCTGCACGCGGAAGTAACCGCCACGGTGAATTTCGAAGTGGTTCCTGACTAGATTTATTCGTCTATCTGCCTAGCTGAAAAGCTGGAGCTAGACCTAAAATTTGGACGTCGGATTTGGGGAGAAGTAAGAATTCTCTACAAACCCGGCGTCTTTTTCGTACTGGGGATATCGTGACTTTAGAGGTGTCTTGAGTCAGTCCGACATGCCTCAGTATTTCCTGCGAAGGGGGGAAAGGGAATTTCTATGGTGCAAGCATTAAATTTTGAAGCCCTGAGCGATCGCCTACCTCCCCAGAATATCGAGGCGGAGGAGTCGATTCTGGGCGGCATTTTGCTGGACCCGGAAGCGATGGGGCGCGTCGCCGATATTCTGACGGCGGACGCGTTTTACCTCAGCGCCCACCAGATTGTTTTCAAAGCCATGTCCTCCCTCCACGGTCACGGCAGCCCAACGGATTTATTGAGCGTCAGTAGCTGGCTGGCGGATAACGACTTGCTGGAAAAGGCCGGGGGAGCTGTTAAACTCACCCAGCTTGTGGACCGCACCGTCAGCGCCGTCAATATTGATCGCTACGCCATGCTGGTAGCCGACAAACACGTGCGGCGAGAGCTAATCCAGGTGGGCACCGATATCACCCAGCTCGCCTACGATACCGGGGACTCCCTGCCCAAGTCGTTGGATAAGGCAGAGCAGCGGCTGTTTAGCATTACCCAGTCCAAGGCGAAAAATGATCTAACCCAAATGTCCGACGTGCTGACCAACACGTTTTCGGAAATTGAAAGCCGCAGCATGGGCGAGACGGTGCCGGGGCTAAGCTGCGGCTTTTATGATCTTGACGCCATGACCCAGGGGTTTCAGCGCTCCGACCTGATTATCGTGGCGGGGCGACCGGCTATGGGAAAAACCAGTTTTGTACTAAACATCGCCCGCAGTATTACCGCCATCCATAAGCTGCCGGTGGCGATTTATAGCCTGGAGATGTCCAAGGAACAGCTGGTTTACCGCATCCTGTCCAGCGAGGCGCAGATTGAAAGTGGGCGGTTGCGATCGGGGCGTATTGGGCAGCATGAGTGGCTCACCCTGGGCAACGCCATCAGCACCCTTAGCGATATGAAGCTGTTTATCGACGACACTGCCGATATTGCGATTACGGAAATGCGGTCCAAGGTGCGGCGGCTCCAGGCGGAACACGGCGGGTTGGGGATGGTGATTATCGACTACCTGCAACTAATGGAAACCGGCGGCGATAACCGGGTGCAGGAGCTGTCGAAAATTACGCGATCGCTCAAAGGTCTCGCCCGCGAACTCAGCGTACCGGTGCTGGCACTATCCCAGCTCAGCCGTGGCGTGGAATCGCGCACCAATAAGCGCCCAATGATGTCGGACCTGCGAGAATCCGGCTCCATCGAGCAGGACGCCGACCTAGTGATCATGCTCTACCGAGATGAGTACTACAATCCCGATACTCCCGATCGCGGCATCGCCGAAATTATCATCACCAAGCACCGTAACGGTCCCACCGGCGTTGTCAAAATGCTGTTCGAGCCCCAGTACACCCGCTTTCGAAATTTGGCGAACCCGAACCGTTCCTAGCCGGTAAGTTCTCCAGGAAACAGTTGGCTTGAGCGCAGCGATCGCAGTACATTAGACAGGGCAAACTAGGAGTGTATCCGTTAGCACTGCCCGCAGGTATCAAGTCTACGATTGACTAACAACTGATTAAAAACTAGGGAATCGAACGAAGGGACATGATTGACGAGGAAAATCAAACCGAAGAAACCGTAGACGCAACGGAAGCGAACGACACATCGGCTCCGGATGCATCGACTGGCGGTGATACTCCCTCGGAAACCGCGTCACCTGAAGCGGCATCGACGGAAGGAGCCGCCGCAACGGACCCTATTACCGGTGATGCGGTCGACGGCGAGGCGGTTGACGCTGAGGTCGTTGCGGAAGGCGCTGGCGACGAAGCAGCTCCAGCGACCCTGGACGATTTAGATTTAGACGACAGCGTTGAAGACACGACTGACGCTGTGCCGGACACCACTGCTGGCGTTGAAGAAACCGCTAGCTACCAGGCGGCTATGACCGATCTGATGCGGGAAGTGGAAGGGCTGCGGGCTCAGCTTGAAAACAGCACTGGTCAGTACGCGCGGCTTTCGGCGGACTTTGAAAACTTCCGTAAGCGCACCCAAAAGGAGCGGGAAGAGCAGTCCGAAAAAATCAAATGTGACACCATCCGCGAATTGTTGGCGGTGGTCGACAATTTTGAGCGGGCACGGACGCTAATTAAGCCCCAAAACGATTCGGAAACCAATATCCACAAGAGCTACCAGGGTATTTACAAGCAGCTAGTAGATAGCCTTAAG
>JBCCTE010000481.1:0-2988 GCA_039198915.1 Cyanobacteria bacterium P01_D01_bin.73
AGCAGGTCCTCACTTAGCTTGCGCACCGAAGCGTCGACCTGGGCGATACGCTTGGCAGGTTTGCGCAAGACGCGATCGCCCAGGGTATAAATATCCAGGGGTGGATTCTTGACCTTCTTTTTGGGGACAAGGACGGCGGTACTCATGAGCTAAACAGTAGTCTTATGGGGATGGGGCAAGCTAAAGCCGCTTATTCAAACGTTTGTGCAAACCGTCTGCGCATTTGGGTTTAGCGATCGCCAACAGATAACCATCGTAACCAATTTTTGCCTCTATTCCCGATGCCATCTTTACCATCGCGATCGCAATTACCCAACCTGGGTCAGCTATCTCTAGGCTGGCGGCTATTGCTGGTGCTGGTGGCGGTGGTGATTATTTGGCTGCCGATCGCGGTGATTACCGTGTTGCCAGTGGCAGCGGTGGATGGATTTGATGGCAATGGCACGGCGATCGCGGCTGGGGTGTCGCTGTACCTGGTGCTGCTGCTGGTGATTTGGGGGTGGGGACGGCTGGTGCGGCAATATCCAGAGCCGCTGCGAGCCTATGGCTGGCGGTGGGCGTCTAAAAACTGGATAGCAACGACGGGACGCAGCCTCGGGCTGGGAGTTGCGATCGCGATCGGCAGTATGGCGATTTTTTACGGGCTGGAAGCGCTGCTGGGTTGGGTTGCAATTTCCGTGCCCACTGAACCCACCCCTTGGCACTGGTTTTGGCTGAACGGGTTGCTGTTGGGAGCCGGCGTTGCGTTTTTAGAAGAGCTGGTCTTTCGTGGCTGGCTGTGGACTGAACTGCGCTGGAGCCTTGGATTTAGACCCACCCTCTGGATTAGCAGCGTCATTTTCGCGGTGCTGCATTTCCTTAAACCGTTGGAGGTGATCCTGGCGAGCTGGCCGCAGTTTCCTGGATTGATACTGCTGGGATGGGTGCTGGGTCAGGGGCGATCACTCGGCCACCATCTCAAAGGCACCCTAACGGTACCCATCGCCATGCACGGTGCCTGGGTTTGTGCAATCACCGTCAACCAAAGCGCCGGACTCGTCACCGCAACCGGAGCCGTTCCCGAATGGCTGATTGGCATCGGCGGCAACCCGCTAGCGGGCGTACTTGGCTTTGGATTATTGACTGGCGTGGGATGGCTTGTGGTCACCCTTAACAAGAACCGCTAAATCACCGCAATCCGCACGACGTACAAGCGATTGAGTATGTCCACGACAAAGAGCCCCGCTAACTTATCGGCGTCTAAGCCAACAGGTTAGCGGGGCGCTCTGCTATTGAAGCAATCCCAGCGGTTTGAAATCCTGGCGATGACGTATATCTCAGCCGCCGCCGGAATCTTTCTTACTCTTCTTCAGCTGCTTTTGCTTCTGCGGCTGCCGCTGCGGCAACTTCGCGGGGGTCAAGCTTAATGGTCATATAGCGCAGGATGGTTTCGTCGATGCGCATCAGCTTTTCCATGGGGGCAATGTGGGAGCCGTTGGTGTGGGTGTAATTCATTTGAATGTACACACCTTCCCGGCAGCGCTTGATTTCGTATGCCAGGCGGCGTTTGCCACGATGTTGGATTTCTAGGTCATCGACTTCTTTCTCTTTCAGGAAGTCGCGATACTTGCTGATGGTTCCGTCTAGCTTCTCTTCGCCCAAGTCAGGACGCAGGATATACATGGTTTCGTATAGTCGGCTCATTGGTGTCTCCTTTTGGACCGGTGGGCTAATCCTTCTGGTTCGGCTGCTTCAGCGCAACCGCCGGATTAACAAGGGCACACTATGATACCGCGATTGCGATCGCCTACGGAGGAGATTTTAAGGGAGCTGCTTTGGAATGATGGCAACCTAAGCGCCCTAGCGGATTTGCATTTGCACGGCATCAGAAATGGTAGGGATTTCGGCGTATTCTCCGCGGATGGATTGGACGATGGAGTAAACCGATGCTGCGAAAATTCCCAGGAATACGGTACTAGCTAGGGTTTGGACCAGGAAGCCGCCGATGGGGGCAAAGATAACCCGAATAATTAGACCGCAAAGGAACACGACGATGTCGAGCATAATCGCCTGCATGGTGTTGTAGCGGATAAAGCGGGAGATCTTTTCGTTGCGTACCACCAGGGTGAATAGGAGGATAAAAATAATGAAGCTGGCTAAGGGGAAGCCCGTGTAGATCTGAATCAGCGGTCCCAGCAAGGTCAATAGTGGGCGGAAGATGGGCACCTGAAGCAGGTTTGAACCGGCTCCGGCGGCGCTCACGGATAGAATGATTGCCTCGATGATCGGCATTAGGTACGGCAGGGCGGAAAATGCGCGATCGCTAGGGGTGATGTCAGGTTGCCAGTTCATGGGGGGTAGGTCTTTTCAATAGTTCAATGGTAACGGTGATCGCTCCTGGTTGCTTTATCCGAGTCCCTAAAGTTCATCAGCAAACTCCAGAACCTGGCGACGTAGCTGAGGACTAATGCGAAAACCGGCTTCACTTCTCAGGGCTTCAATGATTAGCTGGCCGTGGGGAATCAATTTTCTCCGCTTGGCGACGAGAAGTATCCCCAGAATCCCAATGTACGGAAAGCCCAAGGCGGCTTGCTTCTCGTCGCCCCAGGCGTTCGTCAATCAGCAGGCTATCTGCCTGAGGCCCCAATGCTAAGGCGATCACACAAGCTTCTCCGTAGTCCAAGCCGCGTTCCCGTTGCAACTGATCATACGAACGAGCACCAAACCTCAAGCCAGATTTAACCGCAGCCCAACAAAAACTTGGTCGTCGACTATTTTTGGCTCAATTACAATTTAATGAAATGCAATCTCAATACATCACTACTGATTTAGAGTTAGAAAGTCCCTATGATCTAACATCCATTGTCCGAGAACTTAGAGATGATCTCTTAGTTAATTTCTGTGGGGAAGTTGGCGATCAATATGGCGCCTTCTTTGGACTATTTCAAGAAGAATCTGTGGCAACTGATATTAGTTTCTACTGTGACTTAATTGATAAACTCAGCGGTC
>JBCCTE010000482.1:0-2987 GCA_039198915.1 Cyanobacteria bacterium P01_D01_bin.73
GAAGAGTTTTTCTACACCTTTAATACGCTCCATGAGGCGGGAAAGCAGGTTGTGATTGCTAGCGATCGCCCCCCCAATCAGCTTTCACGTTTGCAAGAGCGCCTGTGTTCGCGGTTTTCCATGGGGCTGATTGCTGATATTCAGTCGCCGGATTATGAAACGCGGATGGCGATTTTGCAGAAGAAGGCGGAGTACGAAAATATGCGCCTGCCGCGAGAGGTGATTGAGTACATCGCGGCGCGGTATACGTCCAATATTCGAGAGTTGGAGGGGGCGCTGATTCGGGCAGTGGCTTATGTGTCGATTTCCGGGCTGCCGATGACGGTGGAGAGTATTTCGCCAATGTTGAACCCGGTAACGGAAACGGTGGAGGCGTCGCCGGAGTCGGTGATTGCTGCGGTGTCGGACACGATGGGGGTTGCGGTTGATGATCTGAAGAGCAATTCGCGGCGGCGGGAGATAAGCCAGGCGCGGCAGATTGGAATGTACCTAATGCGGCAGCATACGGATCTAAGTTTGCCCCGCATTGGTGAGGAGTTTGGCGGCAAGGACCATACGACGGTGCTGTACAGCTGCGACAAAATTGCCCAGCAGAAGGATTCCAATCCGGAAACGGCTCAGCTTTTGCGGCAGTTGAGCGATCGCATCAACCTATCGGAAAACCCCCAGAAAAACTAGGTTGATCTGAGGGCGCGAGTCTGGGAAAAGCATCGAGGAGAAGCGGGTGAAGATTTTGATTTTGGGCGGGACGGTGTTTCTGGGACGGGCGATCGCCAATGCAGCTCTGGTCAATGGTCACGACGTCACCCTATTCAATAGAGGTGTTTCCACGCCCGATCCCTTTGTAGATCAGGGCTTTCCCAATGCCGAACGGCTAACTCAAGTGCGGGGCGATCGCCGCGATCCCAACGCGGTCCAGGCGCTAATCACTGATGAGACTTGGGACGCCATTATTGATACCTGCGGCACAACGCTGGAGGTGATTGCCAACACTGCATCGTTGATTGGGGATCAATTGGAGCGATCGCCCCACTTTCGCTATGTGTATATCTCCACCATTGCTGTCTACGAAGATTTTGGGATTCCCGGCATTACCGAAAGCGATACGTTGCGATCGCCGCCGCGCACCGTGGAAATTGCCGACGAAGCCGATGATGGCATGCCCACGGTGATTACCAAGAATCCGGCAACGGCGGCGAATTCTGGCGGTGTGTACGGTACTGAACGGGCGGACTGCGAGCGATCACTGGAAAAACTCTTCAAAGATCATCCGGCGAATTTAATTACTTTGCGCCCCAGTTTATTGGTGGGTCCGGGGGATCCGACGGACCGGCTGACCTATTGGGTGCGGCGATTGACTCAGCCTGGGGAGGCGATCGTCCCAAATGCGGGGCAGCAGTTTTTGCAGTGGGTGGACGTGCGGGATTTGGCGGCGTGGATCTTGGTGCTGTTGGGGCGCGATCCGCTGGAGGAGGGGCAGATTTATTTCCCACGAGTTTTCAATGTGGGGCAACCAGAGAAGGAGCTGACTTTGGGGGATGTGTGGCGATCCTGTTTGGCGTTGGTGGATGAACCGGCAATGTTGGTGCCAATGGATGAGCTATTTTTGCTGGAGTCGGGGGTGCAGCCTTGGTTGGACGTGCCGTTATGGGTGCCTAGCTTTGATAAAACCATGCGCGGTTTTACTCGAATGGATACGCGAAAGGCGGAGCGATACGGGTTAGTTTTGCGCCCAATTAGTGACACCCTAAAAGATATTTTTGAGTGGGATCAGCGACGCACTGAAGCATCAGATTCCTCAGAGCAGTTAAGGTCGGGAATAGGGGGCGATCGCCAGACCAATCTTCTAAAGTCTTGGTCGGAGAAGGGGGTAAAAATTGAGGCGGAACGGGCGATCGCTCCAGCGCCGCCGGAACAGAAGCCCAGCGAATCAGAACTAGAAGCCTGGTTAATTGAAGGAGATGATTAGCAGGGTTCCTACTAGCTAAAATCTGGCATCGGTCACTTTCCAGTCGATTTCTTCGCCTGCTCGCAATGGCACAAGGGGAGAATCAGGAAAAGGCAATTCTTCGGGGATCGTCCAGGGCTGTTTAGTCAGGGTGAGCGTCCCGGAGTTTCGTGGTAATCGATAGAAGTCAGGACCATTAAAGCTGGCAAATGCCTCTAATTTATCCAGTGCATTTACACTTTCAAAGGCTTCTGCATAGAGCTCCATAGCGTGCAAAGCAGAATAACAACCGGCGCAACCACAGAAACTTTCTTTTCGATTACGGGCATGGGGCGCACTATCCGTTCCCAAGAAAAATTTAGGATTGCCCGAGGTGGCTGCCTCCATTAAAGCTTCGCGATGGGTTTCTCGTTTTAAAATCGGCAAACAATAGAGATGAGGATGTAATCCCCCTTGAAAAATACTAGTTCTATTTAACAGTAAATGCTGTGGTGTAATGGTAGCAGCGGTATTGTCCACAGACAATACAAACTCAATGGCATCGGATGTCGTGACGTGTTCCAATACTACGCGTAACTCGGGAAACTTTGCGCGTAAAGCAATCAAATACCGCTCAATAAAAACTCTTTCTCGATCAAATATATCAACTTGACGATCAGTAACTTCTCCATGGAGCAATAATGGCAAGCCAACTGACTCCATTGTCTCAAAAACGCGATGGCATTTGTTAAGGTCAGTGACGCCAAAATCAGAATTGGTTGTTGCTCCGGCGGGGTAGTATTTAACTGCCTTTACAAAACCCGATTTACTGGCGGCAATAATATCTTCAGGACTGGTATTGTCCGTTAGATATAGAGTCATTAACGGTTCAAAAGTTACATCGTTGGGAAGTGCAGCGAGGATGCGATCGCGATAGGCAGTCGCATCAGCGAGATTGCGTACCGGTGGCTTTAGGTTGGGCATGGCGATCGCCCGAGCAAACTGTCGCGCTGCATCTGCGAGATGGTGAAGCGCTTAAGGCAGTTCTCCCAGACACAGC
>JBCCTE010000483.1:0-2986 GCA_039198915.1 Cyanobacteria bacterium P01_D01_bin.73
CCCAAACCTCAGAGCAGATTCCCATTAGTCAGGGAAAACTGGTCTTGGGGACTTGGCAAGGGGTATACCTGTGGGAACACCGACAGCGGGGGCAGTCTCGTAATGTCGTTGTGCATATTGTCGGGGGTTAATTGCATTATGGAGTTAAATTCAGTGGGTTGCAGAGCTGTCGCCTTGGAGAGAGGAGGATGCGGTGAGTAAGGTGTTAGTGGTCGATGACAGCCCAACCATGCGTAAAATGATTGCGGCGTTGTTGCAGCAGCACGGTATGGCGGTAGCAATGGCTCAGGATGGTCGTGAGGCGCAGAATCAGTTTGCATCGGTGC
The DNA here is from genome assembly GCA_039198915.1 of Cyanobacteria bacterium P01_D01_bin.73. Taxonomy (GTDB): domain Bacteria; phylum Cyanobacteriota; class Cyanobacteriia; order CACIAM-69d; family CACIAM-69d; genus CALGDE01. Next base: position 327 of record JBCCTE010000483.1, read on the forward strand.
AGCCGGATTTGGTGATTACGGATATTGTGATGCCGAATATGAATGGCTATGAGTTTTGTCGATGGCTAAAGTCCGATGCCGATCGCAAGCATATTCCAGTGGTGTTGTGTACAAGCAAGGCGGAAGAGTTTGATCGATACTGGGGCATGAAGCAGGGAGCGGATGCCTACATTGCAAAGCCGTTTCAGCCGGATGAGCTGATTGATACGGTTCGACAGCTTTTGCAGTAGTTCGAGCGCCGGTTCAGGCATTTTTAGACAAGTTTTGAGACGGTCTCTTGGCCCTTGGTTCATAGTTTTGTGTCTAGCGTGAAAGGGGATTAGAGGATCGTGCGGCAGAGCAAGGTTGCGTTGGGTAAGGGTGTTTTGGGAAGTTGGCTGCCTTTGCCGCGATGGGTAGGGCGTCGTCCACTGGCTGGATTTGCTGCGAGTGCTGTTTTGCTCGCTGGGGGGATGGGATTGTTTCCGGGGCGATCGCTAGCCCAATCTGTACGCCCTTACACGCCAAACCTGAGTCCTCCATCGCTACAGCAGGACGGGCTGGCGTTATTTGAAGAAGCGGGGCAATTAGCCCAGCTAGGGCGCTATGATTTGGCGCTGCCTCGGGCGAAAATTGCGGCGCAACTGTTGCCGGATGATGTGCGGTTGATGCGCTTGCTGGGGGGCTTGCTGTTGCAGCAGGGCGAGCTGGAGCAAGCGGTGGTTGTGCTGGACCGGGCTCGCAAGGCTGGCGAAGGGGATGATGCGAATACGGTGGTGTTGTTCGCGCTAGGTTCAGCGTACGGTCAGCAGCGTCGTTACGATTTAGCGATTCCGATTTTGACGGAAGCGTTAAAGGCAGAGCCGGAGGAGGTCACGGGGCGGTTTGACCTGGGGAATGCCTATTGGATGACGGGGCAGCTTGACGATGCGCTGGAGCAGTACAAGCGGATTTTGGAGAAGGATGCGAAGTTTTGGCCGGCGGTGAATAATATTGGTCTGGTTCGCTACGAGCAGGGGGATATTGAGCAGGCGATCGCCCAGTGGAAACAGGCGTTGAGCTTGAATGATGGCGGCGTGGCGGAACCTGAGCTGGCGATCGCGGTGGCGAACTATCGACGTTACGATTGCGCGGCGGGGCAAAATCGCTCGTCGGCACTGTGTCGAAACAGCATTGCCCAGGGGAGAACGGCGATTAATCGGGAGCCAGCCTATTCAACGGTGGAACATATGCAGTTGAACCTATGGGGCAAAACGCTGATTCAGGACGCCAAGGCATTTTTTGATGATGTACAAATTCGCTCCCTGATTGACGAAATCAATGGACCTGCCCTTCCAGCCTCAGCGCCCTAATCGGCAGAATTTAGGAATTGGGCGATCGCTCTGGCTCAGCTTCTTGATCACCGGATAGTTTTTCGGGGGCCAGAGATGGATCCAGGTAAATCGTCTGCGACGGATAGGCGAATTCAATGCCTCGCGCCTTAAAAGCGTCCCAAATAGCGAAGTTAATTTGCTGATGAATATTGGCGTAGATTTTATAGTCTCGGTCTAAAACGTAGTAAGCAGTCTCAAAATCCAGGCTCGATGCACCATAGGAAGTGAAGTGCGATCGGTCAAATTCGGCATCTTCAATTGATTCGATAATTTCTTGAATCACTTTAGGAATTGCGATCAGTTTTTCTCGGGAAGTGTCATAGGTTACGCCCAAGGAAAACACAATACGCCGCCGTTTCATTTCCCGATAATTCTGAATTTTAGAGCTAGTTAGATATTGATTTGGAAAGACTAATCTCTCGCCGGAGATACTTTCCAGTCGGGTTGTTTTAATCCCGATATGCTCAACAGTTCCGGTGAAGTTGTCAACAACAATTTGATCGCCTATCGAGAAAGGAACATCTAGAACAATGGCGAAGTAGCTGAACAGATCCTGTAGTAAACCTTGGGAAGCCAGGGCGATCGCAATACCACCAATCCCCAGGCTAGCAACAACAGCAGACAAGTCGTAGCCTAGATTTTGCAGCAGGAAGATAATTCCAATGGTCCATAGGACTACTCTTATGGCTGGCAAAATCAGGTTGACTTTGATTTTGTTCTTCTCCCGTTTTTCAGGGGTGTAGCGGCTTGAAGAATAATAAAATCCCAGGCTATATTCCAACAGTTGCTGTATCCCTAAAATGCAGCAGATCGCTACAATTACTGCCCCAAAAGCATCTATGGCTGTTGCTAATGTTTGATTGAGTCTTAGGCTTTGAAAACTGGCGTAGATAATGCCGAAATATAAAATTGGAAGGACCGTTAAGTCTAAGACTTTAATAAGAACGTCATCCCCTTGAAATCTACTGGTTCTAGTAAACCTTCGAATTCTTTTCAGTCCATAACGATGGAAGAGGCTAATCAGAACTAATCCACTTATAAGGCTGACTAAAACAATAAAATAGCTGCGGAGAGGGTTGTCGAATAACTCCAGCTGCAGCACCTGGTCAGCTGTTTGTAGAAAGTTGCCCATGGTCGCCCATTATTGTTTGTGTTGGATGTGAGCCTTTGAAGTTAAGCCTGGTTAATCAAGCCTAGATAGCGCTAGGCCGTTGCCGCAGTTACTGTTTCCGGCGTAACTTCTTGGAATTGAATCGTATCTTGGCGAGGATCGGCATAGGCTACCCGTAGGTTGAGGCGATCGCCCAG
>JBCCTE010000484.1:0-2986 GCA_039198915.1 Cyanobacteria bacterium P01_D01_bin.73
CCGGCTGCACCATGGAAGCGTGCGGTTTTCGGGATGAGTATCAGGCGTTCCAGGATGCGGGCGCAGTGGTTCTCGGAATCAGCAGCGACTCGGTGGCGTCTCACCAGCAGTTTGCGGATAAGCATGACTTACCGTTTATCCTGCTTAGCGATTCTAAAAGCGAAGCACGCAATGCCTTTGGTGTGCCCAATACCCTCTGGGTGATGCCTGGTCGGGTGACCTACGTCATCGATAAGGAAGGCATTGTGCAGAATGTTTTCAACAATATGTTGGATGCAAAAGCTCACGTTGCTCAAGCATTGAAAACGGTTGGTGATCTTGCTGCTGCTGTCTAAAAACTGCGTGGTAACTGATTAGAAACTAACTCACTCCAAGAATCTTTTCTCGATCATTTTCACTCCAGTCTTTGATGCTGGACTACGATTTTAAATTTCCCAAAAGGAGTTCAAAACTATGGCTAACGTTAGCGATATTGCCGTTAAAACTATTGATGGTGCGGACACCACTTTGGGGGCGTACGGTGGCAAGGTGGCGCTGATTGTAAACGTAGCGTCCAAGTGTGGCTACACCAAGCAGTATTCCGGTTTGGAAGCGCTGTACCAAAAGTATAAAGACCAGGGCTTTGTGATTTTGGGTTTCCCCTGCAATGATTACGGCGCCCAGGAGCCTGGAACCAACGAAGAGATTAAGCAGTTTTGCACCACCAACTACGGCGTAACCTTCGATATGTTCGACAAGGTCTCTACCCGTGGCGCTGAGCAGCATCCTTTGTATACAAGCCTAACCAAGAATGCTGATCCCGCTGGCGATGTAGGTTGGAACTTTGAGAAGTTTCTGATTGGTAAAAACGGGGAGATTGCTGGTCGTTTCAAGAGTGGCGTAACTCCTGAAAGTGCTGAACTAACTGGGGCGATCGAAGCTCAACTGGCGGCGTAACTTCGGCTTCTTGAAACCGTAATCTAGCGCTCTCCTTTCAGTACAGAAAGGAGAGCCGTTTCCAAAGATAAACTTCCTTCTGGCGAGTGCCCATAAACGATGGTGCTAAAGCGGAAGGTCCTCAATTGGCTAGAGAAAGCAGGTTTTCCGTTGGAGATAGAAACTGCGTGGACACTTTGAGACGCGGGACTTGGTCACATATTCTAATCATTTGTATATCCCGAATTTGGAGGATTAGAATAAAAGTCGTGAAATAGATCTCATCGTGACCGACATGACAATTGGAGCCACTGGCAAATCTATAAAAATTCCATTTGTCGTTGAATGTAGAGTATTAACTAACAAGTTCACTAACATTCTTAAGGATGCGGCTTATGTTGTCTGTGCAGTGGAAATCACTGTGCAATGAGCAAGTTGGGATTGATGCCTCGGTTAATTGCTGTCATTGCCCAATTGCTCTTTTAAATTAGCTAGTGCTGACCAGCGAGCATCAACTTTGGAATCGGACTGCTCGGGTTCAGGCTCTGACTTTTGATTGTTTAATAAATCAGCGCCAGTACACTGATCGCCACAACTTTGCTGCACCGGTAGCGCCAAACAAAGCTGCTCATAAATCCATCCTTCCGGCTCGAAATGTCCTTGGGGAGAGAGGGACTCTTCCATCTCTTCCAACTCCACCTCTTTCTCTGCGCCGGGGATCCCCGGCAAATTAGCTTTGACGTCCAGCAGAATAATTTCGCTGTCGTCAAGCTCCAACCGCTGATTGTATTGATTAAGGCAGCGATCGCAGGTTAATGTAACAATCGTCTCTGCCTTGGCGCGAACTTCAATAAAATTGCCGCGATGAGTTACCCAAAGCTCTCCGCGCACGGGCGTTAACGTCGGCAAATCCCTAAAGATCTGCTTAAAATCCCAGTACAGCGTGTGTTTGGGGGCTTTTAGTAAGTGGGGGATAAAAATAGCGTCCACGGCACTATCCCCAAACTTTTGGGCTTACAACCAAGCGGCGATCGCTGCCCACGCCTTCACTATGGGTCGTCAGATCTTCGTACTCTTGGAGCAAGGAATGAACCTGCTTTCGCTCGGCAGCGTTCAACCCCTTTGCCTCGTAAATTTCTCCAGTCGATCGCACCTGCTCGATCGCTTCCTGGGCGATCGCCCGCAAGGTTTCTCGCTGTTTAGCGCGGTGTCCATTCACCTCGATCACGTAACCGTGCTGCTCGTCTCGCTCCAAATGGGCATTCAAGCCAGCGTTAGCAAGGTGCTGCAAGGCATCTAAAACTTCAGCTTTGTTATTTAACAATCCCTCAAGTTGCTCGGGGGAAAGTTGGCTGTGGTCGATGGTTAGCCAATAGTTATCTGCCCCGGCGATCGCGTCATGTTCCGCCGAAACAGCCGCCGGTAAATTCATCAATGCCAAGGCGGCTTCTAACCATTTAGGACCGCGCTCCAAGGGACCCAGCGTCGTATCCATCGCCGATGGATTTTCGGACTCAGATAAAGGAGGCACAGCATTCACCGTAGATAACGATCACCATTCGCCTAAGGATAGGCTATACGACAAAGGAAGCGCGTTCGGACTAAGGGGCAAAACTCAACGCAGCCTATCGGCTGGATCAAGCGATAACCCTTCTCGGAATGCACTTCCCTAGACTAATCCACAATCTGATTCGTCGGTCAGATTAAGACTCAGCTTTTTTACGCTTCTTCTTCTTACTACCGGTGGGTTCGAAGGGCAGCGTATCGCGAGTGGAAACTGATCCACCTCCAACGGCTGTGGCGCTAACTTCCAAAGCTTGGGCGTCTGCCATCTTTTGGATATTTTCCGGCAGGGACTCGCGGGAGACGATAAAGGTCTGCGCCGTCTGGAAAACGTTCGCGATCGTCATATACATCAACACACCAGCAGGCAGCGGGAAAAATAGGAACATCCCTGAGAACAGGACTGGCGTGATTTTACCTACCATCGCCTGCTGAGGATTACCACCCCCTTGACCGCCAGAAATAATCTGGTTGACATAGAGACTGACGCCAAAGAACAGCACCATGC
>JBCCTE010000485.1:0-2965 GCA_039198915.1 Cyanobacteria bacterium P01_D01_bin.73
CCGGTCTTATGCCTGAATCGGGGTCAAACTGGAAAAGCCCCTGGGCAGAGACCGCCTGTCCCCACGGCTGCCCCACCGTCAGTACGCTGGCTACGGCGATCGCCCGCACCCAAAACTGTCGAGTTTTAATCAGAATCTTGCTCATAAAAGCATGAAAGAAGCAGAAAAAATCTAACTGGAATGGGCGACTAAAACGCCCGGCTCCCTTTGAAGGGGAATGGTTTTTACAATATCTAGCTTGGCGCAAAATTCCAGATCCGCCGTATTGCCCAACCCCAAAAGCCGCTGACCGTGACTAGCTTTTTGCAAGAGCACATCCAGCGAATCCCGCCACTGCACAAACAGCGCGTGGGCTGCCACCGCCTCATCATTGCCCATCCAATCCTTCGGCAAAATCGGCATTAGCCCCTCAATGACTGCCCCGGCACACACCGTATCCTCCAGGGAATAGCTGCCTTCCCAGCCCGACGACACCATGGCGATCGCCCCCGGCTGTTTGTCCTTCAGAAAATCCACCACCGCCTGCCGATTCGCCAGCGCCACCGCCAACACCATCTTCACCGGCTTAATTTTATTCAGCGCCCGCGTCCCGTTAGTGGTGCTCATAAACAGCCGCCGACCTGCAACCGCCCCCTCCGTCACATCCAGCGGCGAATTACCCAAATCACAGCCGGGCATCATCTTGCCGCCTCGCTCGCCAATGCGCACCCGCTTCTGTGCCGGCCACTCCTCGCTAGTGGACATCAGCTCATCCAAATCGCTAAACGCCTGCACCGAATCCGCCCCCGCCTCCAGGGCACAACACATCGTCGTCGTTGCTCGCAGCACGTCAATGGCGATCGCACAGTCAAACGTCTCAGCCGTTGGGAACTCCTCAGGCGCATGGTAAACCGAAATTTTCACAGCCGCTTCCCCGGACCCTTGTCTTATAGAACTTTCTCAGCGTTTCCAACTTTACCGCCCCGAATCCCGTAACCAAAATCGTTACAGATCCTTGGACGATCGCTCCACTTCATCCCAATCCTGTTGAGGGCAAGTTAATCTGGGAAAGATTAAAATATCTGGGCTGCTGGTGGGAATAGCTACTGCATTTATTGCTGAATTCCCGCCGAAATCGACTGCTTTACACCCCGAACGGCGAATAACTGACTCCCACCGCTACGATGCAAACTGAAGCCTTTACTGAGCTGTTCCCTCTATTTAACGCTGCTAGCCAGGAAACCCTTGAATGGTTACTTTCGGTAGCGGTCCAGCATGACTATCCCCCAAACCGCGCCGTATTGATGGAAGATTCCTGGGGAAATGCGGTGTATTTCATTTCCTCTGGCTGGGTCAAAGTGCGCCGGCTGTCGGGGGATAAGAATATGACCCTGGCGGTGTTGGGACGGGGTGATTTCTTTGGAGAGATGGCAATTTTAGACGAGTCGCCGCGCTCCACCGACGTGATTGCCCTAAGCAACGTGGAGTTATTTAGCATCTCCGCCCAGCGCTTTATTCAGACCCTATTTAAGGACGCGCAGCTACATCACCGACTGTTGCAGCTGATGGTGAAGCGAATTCGCAACAACAATATCCGTCTCCAGCTTCGGCGCAAGCCCCCGGCGGTCAAATTGGCTTATACGCTGGCAAGTCTGGCGCAACAGTATGGGCAACAGGTGGACGATGGGCACGAGATGACCAACTTGGCTCCTGAGGATTTAGCCGATATCAGCGAAATCAATAATTCGGATGATGTGAAGAAGTTGATGGAAAAGCTGACGGAAAAGAAGTGGCTTGAGGTGGATGGTACTGGACAGGTGCTAAAGCTGCGTAATGTGCGGCAATTGGCTCAGCTTGCCAGTCAATAGCGAAGTTGAACGGCAAGGAAAGTGGGGCGGCGATCGCCAATGATTCTGCTTCCTGGGGAAAGCCAGCGGCCAGTAAAACTGCGTTTGAAATCGAGATATAAACAGCCAAATTGGGATCTAGAATTAATAGCTAGATAACCCGATCCTAAAGGCAGCATCCGTAGTGTACACTTGCCCCCTCACTGGCGCAGGAATGCTGTCGTAGGCATATTTCCAAGGAAGTTTTATGTCCCCCAGCATTGCTGACACCTCAATCGCGATCGCCCCAGAACCCCAAGCCGAAACCGTTACGCCCAGCCCGGCTCAATTTTCCTACCGCGTAGCCTTCCCTGCGCCCCAAACCCACTTTATTGAGGTGGAACTAGCGATCGCAAATTGGGACGATGCTGTGCTGGATCTGGTGTTTCCCGTATGGACACCGGGGTCCTACCTGGTGCGAGAATATGCCCGCCACGTGCAGAATTTTCAGGCGGAGGCGGGGGGCAAAGCGTTACCGTGGCGCAAACAGGCGAAAAACCGCTGGCAAGTGGACTGTGATGAGGTATCCGCGGACCAGACGCTGACGGTGAAATATCGGGTCTTTGCCAATGATCTGACGGTGCGCACCAACCATGTGGACGCGACCCATGCCTATTTCAATGGGGCGTGCACGTTCTTTTATGTGGAGCGGGGGGGCGATCGCCTGGACCATCCCTACGATATTACGGTGGTGCTGCCGGAGGGGTGGGCGACATCTACAACCCTGCCGAAAATTGCTGGAGATGAGACCACCCAAACCTATCGCGCCGATGATTTTGACTGGGTGGTGGACAGCCCCTTTGAAATTGGCACCCACGATGTGATTCCCTTCGAGGCGGGCGGCAAGCGGCACCAGCTCACCATTTGGGGACAGGGCAACCACGACGCTGACGTGCTGGTGGAGGGGTTGCAGAAAATCGTTGAGTTTGAAAAGGAGCTATTCGGCGGGCTGCCCTATGATCGCTACACCTTTATGCTGGCGCTGACGGACAAAAGCTATGGCGGCTTGGAGCACAAGGACAACTGCTGCCTAATTTTTCCCCGCTATGGCTTCCGAAAAGGGGATGACCTAGATCGCTTCTGGCAGCTTTCCGCCCACG
>JBCCTE010000486.1:0-2957 GCA_039198915.1 Cyanobacteria bacterium P01_D01_bin.73
AAAATCCCAGCAATGCCCTGGTTGGCTTTATGACTCGTGCAAATGCGATCGACAGTGCCAGCATCACCGCTGTTTATCATCGATAAACATTTACAGATCAATGCAATATGTCGTGTTCCTGAAAGAATATTGGTCTACAGGTGAAAATCAATAAGATTGACCACATTGTTATGACGGTAGGTAGTGTCGACGCTACCTGTGACTTCTACCTACGCACGCTCGGGATGGATGTTGTCACCTTTAATAAGGACCGAAAGGCTCTGTCTTTTGGCAAGCAGAAGTTCAATCTGCATGAAGTTGGCAAAGAATACGAACCGAGAGCTCATAGGCCCACACCAGGGTCAATTGACATTTGCTTAATTACTGAAACACCAATTTCTGAAGTGGCTAATCATTTATCCGCAGTCAATGTAGAAATTCTTGACGGTCCAATCGAACGGACAGGAGCAACTGCTCCCATTGTTTCCCTCTACTTCCGAGACCCTGACCAAAACCTGATCGAAATCTCCAACTGTCTTTAGAGAGCGGATTATCTCTAAAAGGCAGCTCAAAAAATGCAGAACGCTCAGAATTGCCTAAAAATCCTAGTAATGCCTGAAAATCCATTAAACCGGGGAATTCTAAATTGCGATACCATCGTCTCAGCAATAAAACTTAATGAGACGCGGGTCACCCATGGACTCCCAGCCATCAATTTCCCCACTATCACTATTGACCCGTATCGGCAATTGGCTTCAGCCCGCTGCTGGAAATTGGCAGCAGTTTAAACAGCCTGCCGCCGGATTTATCGAACTGCGTCGCTTAAATAAGCAGTTTACGGAGGGGACGGCGGAGCGTCAGGTGCTGGACGATGTGTCCATTGCCTTCGAGGAGGGGCAGTTTATTGTGCTGCTGGGGCAGAGCGGTAGTGGTAAGAGTACGCTGCTGAATTTGATTAGCGGTATCGAAAAGCCTAGCTCCGGCACGGTTTTGATTGATGGGGTGCCGATTACGGACCTAAATGAGCGGGCGTGTACCCTGTTTCGCCGTGACCAAATTGGCATTATCTTTCAGTTTTTCAATCTAATTCCCACGCTGACGGTGTTGGAAAATGTGACCCTGCCCCAGGAGTTGGCGGGTAGTGCGCCGGGAGATATTGAAGTTCTGGCACGATCGCTTCTGGCAAAGGTGGGGCTGGGCGATCGCGATGAGGCATTTCCCGACAAGCTTTCTGGGGGACAACAGCAACGGGTGGCGATCGCTCGGGCGTTGGTCCATGAGCCGCGCTTAATTTTGGCAGACGAGCCGACTGGGAATTTGGATGAGGATACGGGCGCAACGGTGCTGCAACTGCTGTTGGATTTGACCCGCAATGCCAATAAGACGTTGATTATGGCCACCCATAACCCGGAAATTGCCACCTATGCAGACCGGGTGTTGCGGGTGCAGGATGGACACCTTGAGGATGCGACGGCGGAGTTTAAGCGGCAAGATCTAGTGGGGGCGGGCGCTTAAATGAGTGAGTTTTCTTCTCAGGATCCCGCAGGTCAAGCGATTCCCACCGTTGATAATGCGCCCCTTTGGCGACTGGCGTGGCGGCGAGTGCGGCGGCGTCCGTTTCAATATGTGCTCTTTGTGCTGGGCATTGCGATTGGGGTTGCCATGCTGGTGTCCATCGATCTAGCAAACGGGTCGGCGCAGCGGGCTTTTGAACTGTCCACCGATGCGATCGCCGGGCGCACCACCCACCGCATTGAAGCGATCTCCCCCATCGGCGTTGATGAGGGGCTGTATCGCGAACTGCGCACGGAGCTTGGCTATACCCAGTCCGCGCCCATCGTGGAAGGGTATGTGGTCGCGGAGGACCTCGATCGCCAGCCCATGCGATTAGTGGGCGTGGATTTCTTCGCCGAAGCTCCCTTCCGTAGCTATTTAAATGACAATTCGGGCTCCAGTTCGGACGACAATTCGGACCAGGGCATCGAGGCGCTGACAGCATTTATTACGGAGCCAAATACGGTAATTTTGGCGCGGGATACAGCCAGTGAGTACGATGTTCATGTGGGCGATCGCCTCAACCTCACCTTGGCGGGGCAGCCAACGACGGCGAAAGTGGTAGGCATTTTGCAGCCGGCTAATGCGCTAACCCGCGACGCTCTCAGCAACGTGCTGTTTACGGATATTGCCTCCGCCCAGGAAGTGCTTAGTATGCAGGGGCGGCTGAGTCATATTGATTTAATTGCGGACAATGAGGCTGACCTTACGCCCATCCAGGCAATTCTGCCGGAGGAGGTGAAACTGACCACCGCCCAGGCGCAGAAAAATGCGGTGCAGCAAATGACCGCCGCCTTCAAGCTCAACCTCACCGCCCTGAGCCTGCTGGCACTGGTGGTGGGCATGTTCCTGATTTACAACACCGTCACCTTTAGCGTCATTCAACGGCGATCGCTTTTCGGCACTCTGCGCTGTTTGGGCGTTACCCAGGGGCAGCTTTTCCAGCTAATCCTTGGCGAGTCCCTGGTGCTCAGCATCCTGGGCTCGTTGATTGGACTGGGCTTAGGCGTGGTGCTCGGTCGCGCCATCGTGGGGCTGATTACCCAGACCATCAACGACTTCTACTTTGTGGTGTACGTGCGCGATATCAGCGTTAGCAATGCCACCTTGGTAAAAGGCATGGTCGTTGGAGTTTTCGCGGCGATTTTTGCGTCGGTGATTCCGGCGATCGAAGCCATGCGCACTTCCCCCAACAACAGCCTGAAGCGATCGACTCTGGAAGGAAAAGTCCAGAAAATTCTGCCGTGGCTGGTGGTGGCGTGGGCAGTGTTTACCGTCGGTGGCTTTGGGTTGCTCAGCATCAAAAACGGTGGCTTGGTTATTGCTTTCACCGGTTTGTTTGCCATTCTGCTGGCGGCGGCTTTCCTAACTCCACCGGCGACTGCCCTGCTAATGGAATGGTTCTCGCCGATTCTTAGCCGCTT
>JBCCTE010000487.1:0-2951 GCA_039198915.1 Cyanobacteria bacterium P01_D01_bin.73
ATTCTACGCCCTGAATCCTACTGGTATCGGGAACTGGGAACCGTTGCATCAGTTGACCAAAGTGGTACCAAGTATTCCGTAATTGTCCGTTTCCAAAAGGTCAATTACGCCAATATCAACTCAAACAACTTTTCTCCCGCAGAGTTGGAAGTTGTGGCTAGCAAATAGGATGAAAAACGCAGGTTAGGCAATGGCTAACTTGTTGTGACTAACTGATTGCTGCTTTATTTTTTGGGAGCCGAGGATCATGCCAGAGTTGCCTGAAGTCGAGACGGTTCGACGGGGGCTACAGCGGTTGACCCTCGGCTTTACTGTGAAAACAGTAGAAGCGTTGCTGCCTAGGACGATCGCCGCCCCAGAGTCAGTGGAGGGTTTCACTACCGGCGTGGTGGGCAGTTGCCTAACAGGGTGGCAGCGGCGGGGGAAGTATTTGCTGGGGCAGTTGGGAGATGTTGAGGTGGCGGGCGATCGCGGTTGGCTAGGAGTACATTTGCGTATGACCGGGCAGTTGTTGTGGGTAGCTCCCGACACGCCTGTGTCGAAACATACCCGCGTGCGATTGTTAGGGGTCGCCCAAAATAAGGCAGGCGGGAAACCTTGGGAGTTGCGCTATGTGGATCAGCGGACTTTTGGGCGATTGTGGTGGGTGCCGCCGGGAGTGGACACCAGCACTGTGATGACCGGGCTGCAACGGCTGGGGCCGGAGCCGTTTTCCGATGAATTTTCGGTGGAGTATCTGCGGCGATCGCTCCAAAATCGCAAGCGCAGTATTAAATCAGCGCTGCTGGATCAGGCTTTGGTGGCGGGCATTGGGAATATTTACGCAGACGAGGCGCTGTTTTTAAGCGGGATTCATCCGTTGACGACCTGTGCGGCGCTGGCGGAGGAGCGGGGCGATCGCCTGGCGAAGCTACGGGAAATGGTGGTGCAGGTGTTGCGCACTAGCATTGACGCCGGGGGGACAACCTTTAGTGATTTCGTCGGGGTGACGGGGACGAATGGTAACTATGGCGGCGAAGCTTGGGTTTACGGACGCGATGGGGAGCCATGCAAAGGCTGTGAGGCAACGTTGGAGCGGCTGAAAATTGCGGGGCGATCATCCCATTTTTGTTCCAAGTGTCAAAGGTGACGCCAAAAATAGAATGGACTGGGGATGAAGCTAGCGGCTAATCGAAAGTTACAATCAAATACTGAAACGCCCGGAGCCGCGTCACATCTGTCCCATTTCAGTTTTTAGACTATGCCAGCCAAGAAAATCAAAAAAGGAACCATGGTTCGGGTAATTCGCGAGGCGCTGGAAAACAGTGTTGAAGCAACGTCCAGTGATCAGCGTTTTTCGCCCTATGTGTTTGAAACCGACGCTGAAATTTTAGAGGTGGACGGTGATTATGCCCTGATACAGTGGGGTGCCGTGCCGACGCCCAACGCTTGGCTGCGCATTGATCAGCTAGAGATTCTGTAGGCACTATTTCACCGTTTCACCATGAAAATTACCACCTGGAATGTGAACTCCATTCGCACCCGTTTGGAGCACGTAACCGATTGGCTAGGCGAAAATCCAGTGGATGTGCTGTGTGTCCAGGAAACGAAGGTGCAGGATAAGCAGTTTCCTGAGGCGGCGTTTGGCGATCACAATCTCCAGGTGGAGTTCTTCGGGCAAAAGTCCTATAACGGCGTAGCTCTGATCAGCCAAAAGCCGCTTTCAAATGTATCGCGTGGCTTCAGCGAGATTCTGGGAGACTCGGTGGCGGAGTGGGATGAGCAGAAGCGGGTAATTTCTGGGATGCTCGGCGATGTGCGGGTGGTGAATTTGTACGTGCCCAATGGGTCGGCGATCGCCAGCGAAAAGTACGAGTACAAGCTGGGCTGGCTCACGGTGCTGAAAGACTACCTCGCCAAGCTATTGGACGAGTCGCCGAAGCTATGCGTCTGCGGCGACTTCAATATCGCGTTGGAAAACAAAGACATTTACAAGCCAGAAAAGGGCGGCAATCACATCATGGCATCTGGCGCAGAGCGAGATGCGTTGCAGGCAGTTTTGGGGCTAGGGTTACGGGATTCCTTCCGCAAGTTTACCGACGAGGGCGGCCACTTTAGCTGGTGGGATTACCGCGGCGCTGGAATCCAGCGCCGCCGAGGCTGGCGCATTGACCACTTGTACTTGTCCGATGCCCTTTACGATAACGCGGCCGATTGCACCATTGATACCGAGCCACGGGGGTGGGAAAAACCCAGCGACCATACGCCAGTGACGGTTACTTTTTAACCCGACTCCAATTACGTCAAATTCGTTCTAGAAGGCAAGGTAATAGTAAAAGTCGTGCCTTCGCCCACCGCCGATTTCACCTCGATAGTTCCCCGGTGCTGCTTCGTCACAATTTCGTGGCTAATTGCTAGCCCTAAGCCAGTCCCTTTGCCCACCGCTTTGGTAGTGAAAAACGGTTCAAACATCTTATTTTGGGTTTCCAGCGGGATTCCTTTGCCGTTATCGGCGATCGCCACCTGTATCATTTCGTCTTTAGAATGATAGGTAGTAGTGATAGCGATTTCTGGAGCGATCATTTCCTTAGTCTCAGCTGGCTCACACTCTTGGATAGCGTCAAGGGCATTTGTCAACAAATTCATAAACACCTGATTAAGCTGTCCAGGGCAACACTCTACCTCCGGTAATGCACCGTAATTCTTAGTAATTGTTGTAGGGATTTGTCCCGCTTTACCTGACCAACGATGTCTCAAAATCATCAAGGTATTATCCAATCCCTCATGGAGATTAACCACCTTAAATTGGGCTTCATCGAGACGCGAAAAATTTCTCAGCGACTTTACGATATCCCTGATGCGTTCACTGCCCATGCGCATGGAGTCGAGAATTTTATTTACGTCTTCTTTGATAAAGTCAATCTCTTCGGACGCAAGGGGTAAAGCATTGGGATCTACACCGCTAGCCTGCA
>JBCCTE010000488.1:0-2940 GCA_039198915.1 Cyanobacteria bacterium P01_D01_bin.73
GCCCCCTGCACCAAGCCAAAGGGCACATGGGTTAGCGTCACCTCATCGGGAGCCAGCGCCACTTTCCGCGCCACCTGGAATACCTGGGTAAAGTGGTTTGCCTGTCCGGAGTCAGTGACGTACAAAACCCGCTCGGCTTTGTCGTCGCGCACCCGATAGCGAATTGCCGCCAGGTCCGTGGTCGCGTAGTTGTAGCCGCCATCGGATTTTTGGACAATTAACGGCAATGGGTCGCCCGCCTTGTTCGTAAATCCGTCGAGAAATACGCACTGTGCCCCCTGGTCTTCCACCAGCAAGCCCGATTCCTTCACCTCCGCCACGGTGTTCGCCAGCATGGGGTTATAAAACGATTCCCCCCGCTCTGTTAGGGTGACGTCCAGGCGATCATAAATTTTCTGAAACTCCTTGCGGGATTGCTCACACAGCAGCGCCCAAGCCTTGCGGCTTTCTTCGTCGCCCCCCTGCAGCTTGACTACGCCTTCCCGCGATCGCTCCTTAAAATCCTCGTCATCATCAAAGCGCTTCTTCGCTCGCTGATAAAACGCCACCAAATCGCCAATATCTACCGCATCCGCCTGGGTCAGTGCCTCAGGGCATTCCTCCCGCAAATGGGTAATTAGCATTCCAAACTGTGTCCCCCAATCGCCCACGTGGTTTAGGCGCAGTACGTCGTGCCCTAAAAATTCCAGAATCCGGGCGATCGCATCCCCAATAATCGTGGAGCGCAGGTGCCCCACGTGCATTTCCTTGGCGATATTCGGGCTGGAGAAATCCACAATCGTCCGTTGGGGGGTGGCAACGGGGGCGATTCCTAGGCGATCGCTCTGTTGCATCTCCTGCAACTGCTGATTGAGATAGTCGGCTTTCAGAGTGAAATTAATAAATCCCGGTCCGGCAATGTTGGGTGTCTCGCAAATTTCCGACACGTCCAGATTGTCTAAAATTCCCTGGGCGATTTGGCGCGGTGCCTTGCCCAATTTTTTCGCCAGGGGCAGCGCGATATTCGCCTGGTAGTCGCCAAACTTAGGATTATTGGTGGCGGCCAACAGCGGATCCGTTCCCGATAGCTCTGGACCGAAGGCCGCTACCAACGCCTGGTCTAATTTTTGAGAGAGAGTCGCGATCGCATCTTTCATGGACCCAGAAGCCGCCTATCGGGCAAATAACAGTAGAGATATTTAGGAAAATATCCTAGAAATAATCCAAATAGCCATTAAAAAACAGGACCAGTCCCGTGGGATTGATCCTGCTTTTAGGGGGTTAAAGCCTTGCCGTTGTTTCTAACTTAGAAATTTCAACAAAGCGTCAGGGAATGCACTTGAATCGGAGCGGCGGGATTTGAACCCACGACCCCTACTACCCCAAAGTAGTGCGCTACCAAGCTGCGCTACGCCCCGAAGGCTTAGACAGAATAGCACAATCTTTCCCCCTCGAAAAAAACTTGTTGATTCTTCCTCGTGATCGCCTTCAGAAGCCACCCTCAGAAGCCGCTGAGATTAGGCAGCGTTTGCAGCATCGGAGCGATCGCCCCAGCCGACCAACTGCCCTCCGCCCTCCGCCCAGAATTTAAAACAATCCGCACGCCGTAGCTGTGGGCATAGCCTTCCGCCCCCAGCCACAGCAGTTCACCCTCCATTTCACAGGCGACCTTCTCTTCGTCCATTAATTCTGAGGCGATCGCCGCCACCGCCTCCGTCAAAGACACCAACAACCGCTGAAACTCATCCCACTCCGCCCAGGTCAGCTCCAGCGCCCAATCATCCGCCCCAATCAATCCAGGAAATTCCTCCCTCGCCGGATTCCAACCCAGCCGCCATCCATCCCCCTGTTTGAGAATTCGCCCCATTGCATTCGTTTCGCTACAGCAAATCTGACGCGCTGTTAGAAGTTGGCGGCGGCGCTTGGCGATTGTTGTTATCGTCCTGCGGAGTATCGGGGACCTGATTAGGGTCTGGTTTCGGCTCGAACACCGCAATTAACGTTTCAATCAGGCGATTACGCTGGTCACGATTTAGCTCAGAAATCGCTGCCATATCGCCATAGCGGGGATTTTCCTTCAGGCGGGTATTGCTGGGGTAAGTATCCGGCGGAATTAGCTCATTGATACCCATATAGTCCGCCAGGGTCAGCTTCCAATCCAGCCGAAACAACGGCGAGCGCCCCTTGGAATACATGTGATAGCGTATCAGCCGGGTAACCAGCGTATCCGTCGGATCTACCTCGTTTGTGTCTCGCCGCACGTAGGTATTTTCCAGCGGAATTTCCGGCATTCGATCATATACCCGTTTCCAGCGATCGCCAACGATCGCGATTCCCTGCGCCTGAGCTGAAAACTGCGCCAGAAATTTGTCTGAAAATGGCGATCGCCCCTGGGCATCGCGGACCCAATCCACCGGAGCCAGCGCACCTGCCAACCCCAACGTCAGTCCACCAAGCCATAGGAACGATCGCTGCATTGCAAAACCTCCGCGCCAAACTAGACGCAACCTAGAACGCCAAACCTATACGCCGATGATGTCAGGCTGAGTCAGCTCATCGGACATTTCAACAATTGCCCGCAAAACCGGCTTCATCATTACCTCTTCACCGCTATCAAAATCCTCATAGCGGCGGCGCTTAGCTCGGTTTGCTACCTGCACCGTGATGCGATAGCGGTTGGACGCCGCACCGATTAGCTCCTCCGCCCGAGACATCAAATCCGATGTATCTAAACCCGATGCGTACTTGGTCATAGTTTTTGTCCCAGAAAATCAATGCCGGTGTTCATTCTTTCAATACTTCAATTACGTGAGGTGATCACGCATCACAATTACGCGTCAGCTGCACAAGGATTATGAAAGATTAAACACTTAAAATTTCAGTCTATAGCTTAGCAGGTACCAGCCTTTCCTCAGGTTTGGAAGCGTTAACGCTGGGGCTCTTTCACCGTGACAGACGCAA
>JBCCTE010000489.1:0-2916 GCA_039198915.1 Cyanobacteria bacterium P01_D01_bin.73
CTCGCATTGATTCCCCCTACGTCCAGCAGGTGGATGAGCCTGCGCCGCCGGTTGCCAACGTTAGCCATACGCGGGAGCTTCGGGGCGCTTGGATTGCGTCGGTGTGGAATATCAATTGGCCGTCGAAGCAGGGCATGACTGGGACGGCGCAGAAATTAGAACTGACGACAATTTTGGATCGGCTGGCGTCGCTGAAATTTAACGCGGTGTTTTTGCAGGTGCGTCCGGAAGGGGATGCCCTATACCAGTCCAGCCTAGAACCTTGGAGTCGATGGTTGACGGGCACCCAGGGTAAGCCGCCATCGCCCTATTACGACCCGCTGGAGTTTGCGATCGCCGAGTGCCGCAAGCGCAATATGGAGCTACACGCCTGGTTTAATCCCTTCCGGGCGCGATCATCCACCAATGCACCAAAGGGCGTAGCTCCCCACATCGAAGCCACCATGCCCGACGCGGTCCACACCTACGGCACTCAGCGGTGGATGGATCCCGGGCTGCGAACCGTTCGCGATCGCACCTACGAAGTGATTATGGACGTTGTGAAGCGCTACGACATTGATGGGGTGCACCTGGATGATTATTTCTATCCTTACCCCGTTGCCGATGTGGACTTCCCTGATCGCGGCACCTACTACGCCTGGGGCGGCGGGCGCACCATCGAAGATTGGCGGCGACACAACGTTAATCGCATGGTGGAGCAGTTGGCGAAGGGCATTCGTAACATTAAGCCCCACGTAGCCTTTGGTATCAGCCCCTTTGGTATTTACCGATCCGGAGAGCCTGCCGGGATTAAAGGGTTGAGCCAGTACGATGCGCTGTACGCGGACCCGAAATATTGGGTACAGCAGGGCTGGGTGGACTACATTGCGCCGCAGCTGTATTGGCCCATCGACCAAACCGGGCAGAGCTATCGCACGCTATTGGATTGGTGGAGTAGTCTAAGCCGGAAAAATGGTCAGGGCAAAATTCCCGTTATCGCTGGCAACAACCTTGTGAAATTGGGGACGGGCAACCAGTGGTCCATTACGGAATTTGAAAAGGAAATTGCCCTGTCTCGCGATCGCAACCGCAATGAAAATTCCGTTGGCAATATTTTCTATAACACCGACCCGATTATGGAAAATCGCGCAGGCTTCGGCGATCGCCTAGGACGCAATATTTACAACAACCTGGCTCTGCCCCCGGTGCTGAATCCCACCAGCGTCGACCCGTTAGCCCCGCCGAAAATCACCAGCGAAAGCAACGGTCAGGTGCAGTGGGATAGTCAATTTGGAGTGCGCCACTGGACGGTGTACAAACAGGTGGGCAATAGCTGGGATTTGGTGCAAATCCTGCCTCCCGATGCGCGATCCGTAAGCCTCAGCTCCGGTCAATACGCCATTTGCGCCGTCGACCGGTTTGCCCGAGAAAGCCAAGGACGTTTGATTACGGCTTAGCTAATACTTAGCGCTTCTAGTCATCGTCATCAGCTTCTGCTACCAAAGTGCGCTTATCAAACATCGTCATCGCAGCGTTCATATCGCCCGACACTTTGCTTTGAAAGTTGAGCTGTTCAACGGCTTGCCCAAAAGTTGTGTCGCGGTCTAGCTTCTGGGCGATCGCTCGCACCTCCTCCCAAGTCACCGAACTTTCGGCAAAGGCGCGGGTTAATCGGGTCAGCAAAAACGCCTGTTCCATGCCTTCTGACGGCACCATCATCGTGTGGGGAATATCGTGAACTCGGTCAAATATCAGATACCAAGCCAGAGGCTGATAGCGATTCACATCCTCAAACAAACGCCGATGATCATCATTTCCGACGGCGCGATCGCTTTCACTGGAAATCACAAAAATCGGTGCACAGGGTCCCTTCGCATCCTGCTTTAAAACTTCTGCCCCCATCTTTAGCAGTGTAGCTAATGCTGGAATCGCGAAAAAATCATAGCCTGGGCGATATTTCTTGATCCTCTGATCCCAGCTATAACCACCTTTTCCGCCCTTAATAAATAGGTCAATAACTTTGCTGCTAGAGCTTAAGTAGGCAGCGTATAAAATCACTCGGTCAATATCTTGAGAATGATTTAACGCCAACCAAGCTGATAGCGTCCCCCCGCCCGACAGCCCGCCAATAATGACTTTTTTCCCTAGCTTTTTCGCCTCTTCCAACCATTGAATTCCAAAGTTTTGGTATACGCTGGCATCTTCCGGCAGGGGCGGCAATGTGTCCAAATCCCAATCTCCCGCCACCCCATGCCCCGGCATCAGCGGCGACAGCACCGTGTAGCCCGCCTTCGATAGCTCCTTGCCCATCACCTCGCTTTGGTAGGGCGCGGCGGTAAACCCGTGGAAGAACAGGTAGACGTACTCTGTGGGACCGTTCTGAAACCAAAATCGCGATCGGCATTCGTCGTTACGTAGGGGAAGTTTTGCTTCCGCTTCTTTTGCCGTTTGGAGGATGCGATCGCGCTGTTGAGCAAAGGTTTCAGCCATTGTTAAGCCTAGGTAGAGCCAGTCAAGCCCAGCATAGCCTGGAGATTTTTAGCCTTCTCGCTTCCCACAGAACAAATTAAGCAAAGAGCAAACTAAGCAAATGAAAAGCCCCACCAAATTAATGGCGAGGCTCTGATTTTTAACGCTTACCCCTAGTCAGGCGAAACGTTAACTTACTCAGTCAAATTGGTCAGACTACTTACTCTCAGAGAACTCAGCATCGATGACATCATCGTCAGCGGAACCGCTGGGGGCACCATCGGGAGCTTCACCGCCGGGGGCGTCGCCAGGAGCTGCACCCTCAGGAGGAGCTTCGCCGCCAGCCGCTTGGTACATCTTGCTAGTGATGCCGTATAGGGTCTGCTGAAGCTCTTCGGTCTTCGCCTTCATGCCGTCGTAGTCTTCCTGCTCAACGACCTCTTTCAATGCCGCGATCGCCGCTTCAAC
>JBCCTE010000490.1:0-2909 GCA_039198915.1 Cyanobacteria bacterium P01_D01_bin.73
CGATTTGCTCACTTCGGCCATCAGTCGAGCCCACTCGCCGGATTACGTCGCCCAAGTTGAAGCACTTGCTAAGCAAGGTGGTGGAGCTTTGGATGCAGATACACCAGTTTCTCCGCGCAGTTACGATGTGGGGCTGTTGGCGGTACAGGCTTGGCTGGATGGGTTGAACTATGTTTATCAGCGATCGCCCGCAAATCAGGATAGCGATGGTCAAAATAACAAGCCAGGTCAGCTGCAAGCACCCTACGCATTTGTGCTAGCACGACCGCCGGGGCACCATGCCTGTCGTCGTCGGGGAATGGGGTTTTGCCTATTTTCTAATGGAGCAATCGCTGCCCTTGAAGCCCTGACGCTACCGAGAATTAACCGCGTTGCCATCGTGGATTGGGACGTGCACCACGGCAACGGCACCCAGGATATTGTGCAGCCCCACCCGGCGATCGCCTACTGCTCGATCCACCAATCCCCCGCCTACCCAGGAACCGGTGTTCCCTCTCTAGAAGAAGCTAAGCAAGAGCGGCAAAATCACGTCCTGAACCTTCCCGTTGCGCCAAAAACTGACTTTCCTTCATACCGCGAAATTTGGGAGACAGAACTTTTACCGTTTTTGCACAATTTTGAGCCAGACCTATTGATTGTGAGTGCAGGGTACGACGCCACCGCAGCGGATCCTCTTGCAAATCTGTTTCTGCTGCCAGAGCATTATCAGTGGCTGACACAGTCATTGCTCTCCCTTACCTGCCCCATGCTGCTGGGTTTGGAGGGAGGATACGACGTCGAAACCCTTGCTCAATGCGTTGACCAGACGCTGCGCCCCCTGCTTGGGCTTAGATAGCTAAGGCGCTGTTAGTTGTTGATGCGTTCTGATGGGCGATTGATCGCCCGTGTGCCAGGCGTGGCGGAGGTAAGAATGATTAGTAGGCAGCGCCTCGGTTAGTCTCTAGGCAAGTAGCTGGATTGGAATCCAAGGACTTGGCTAGTAGTGCCGGAGAAAGGGGGTGCTGCAAGGTCAGCTCAGTATCCGTGGTTTGAGAAACACTTTCGAAAGTGTGGCTAGCTTTGAAGTTTGGCATCCAGGACACCTGATTCTTGCCCTCGCGCTTGGACACATAGAGGGCACGGTCCGTCAGTTCATACATACCGGTCGTGCTGGACTCGGGGTCAATGATCGCTAACCCTATGCTCGCGGTCACAATCGACTCATCCTTAGGAGCTTGAGATAACCAGAGCTTGGCAATATCCTTACGGGCGCTCTCCGCCAAACTTTTAGCCGTCTCCAAGCTGCACTGGTTCCAAATCACTGCAAACTCGTCTCCACCCAGACGAGCGACGCAGTCAGACCTGTGGGCATGGCGCTGCAAGATTTGTGAAACGCGCTGCAAAATATGGTCGCCAACCAAATGTCCGTAGGTATCGTTTGCTTCCTTAAAGCCGTCTAAGTCCAGCAGCATCAGAACGCTAGGCTTCTCCGCTCCTTGGCTATTCTCGATGGCACTTTTTAAGCCGCTGTTGAAGCCCTGTCGGTTTTCTAAGCCCGTTAGAGGGTCGGTTTTCGCTAGGGCGCGGATTGCTGCCAGCTCCTGACGAGTTGTCAGCAGCTCAACGGCGTTTTGTTCGAGCGATCGCGATGCCACAGTGCAGATTAATGCTGAGGTCAGCGCCCATAGGATTTCAAAGCCGTTAGGAACAAATGCCTCGTGCCAAAGCGTTAGAACCGAAAGAATCTGGTTCAATCCCAGACATAGGGCGAAGGCGCTGGTGATAAGAAGCAAAGGAATGGTTTGCGTGTTTGCCTGCTGGCGCGCTCGGTAAAGCGTGATGGGCATGGTAAGGCAGGCAAGGGCAGCCGTAGAGTGGGCTGCTGTCTGAACCATTTGTAGACAGATCGTGAAGTCCAAAGACCAGCAGGTTGTGGTGGCGCTGAGGGTGGAAAGCATGACTTGACGGACTAGTTAAGTAGATGGAACGGAGCAACTAAAGCGCAAAAGCGATTAACTTGGTCGCTGTTATCGATGGCTTTAGTATCCGTCTCAAACGTTGGCCGCGCGGTGATGGCCACCGTCTTGAAATCGTGATCTTTTGATGTAAGCCTTGCGATCGCATTGCGGGGGATATTGCGATCGAGATGGGTCAATTTGTGAATAAATACCTGGTGTCAGCGTGACCCACGTCACAAATCAAAATGACAGCGCAGCAACTGTCATAGGGATGCCCACACGAAGCGCCCCAATTGGTAAGCCTTGGAGGCTGTGAGGCAGATCCCCAAGCAACAGCGCAAAAATGCCTGCAGGCAGACGGAATGAAGCGATAAATTGACCCGGTTCAGAATCTGGGGTTCAGCCAATTGCTAGGCGATCGCCCCGAAGTGGGCCGTCTCTCGCTGACTTTGCCAAGCCCAAAGCTGGTCACCCCAGGAAAAATGCCACCATTCATTCGGGTGCTGTATAAATCCTTGATCCTTGAGCAAGCCTGCTAGTAACTGACGATGGCGGTGAACGGCGATCGCCGCTGGCTCGGAAGCATCAGCAAAATGATTGGGAAAGGAGCGGGGGGAGCATTCATCGATGGGAGCTCCCATATCAACAGCCCGTCCGTTTTGGTCGTAGAGGGTAATGTCCACAGCCGCGCCGGTGCTGTGGGGCGGCGGCATCTTTGGATCAGGGCTTGGTAGTGCCCAGAACTGATGCACCTGCTGCCAAAGGAATTGCGCTGCCGGGTCGGTGGGATGCTGGCGCAATCGCTGGCTGTCTAAATTTTGAGCCTGCGCCAGGGTATCGAAGGTGTGGTCCACCATAAACTGCTGCACCGGAATGGGACGGTAGGCGTCGTAAATGGCGATCGCCCATCCCGGATAGGTTTCTTGAAGGGTAAGGGCTGCTGCTTGGAGGCGACGAAGTACCTCGTTACGC
>JBCCTE010000491.1:0-2904 GCA_039198915.1 Cyanobacteria bacterium P01_D01_bin.73
ATGGTTGCCTACGATCAAGTTTCCCAACAGCAAGAAGAACAGCAAAATCAGGAAAACTTGGTGTTGGGAATAGAGGAGGAGGACATTGAATCTTTCACCATCAAGGCCACCACCAAAACTCCTGACGGGGAGGCAGAACAGCAATTATTTTTTACTCGTCCCAATGGGGAAGAAACGCCTACCCAATGGCAGGTCAAAATTAACGATCAGGATCCGGTTCAAGCTAGCGATGGGGCGATCGCTTTCCTAACAAACTTAATTGCTACGGGACAGTCAGACGGTAAATTAATCGCCACCCAAAAGCAGCTTGCCGAGTACGGGTTGGACTCCCCTCGCGCCCAGCTCAGTATCACGTTAAAAAACGGAGAAGGGCAGGAATTAAAAATAGGTTCAGCGGGCTTTAACGATGAATTTGTTTATGCCCAGCGGGATCCAGATTTAAGGGCGGAGACCGAAAACGATACGTCTCAGACAGAAAAAGATGCAGCGGGCGAAGGGCGCGGCAATGGTGCAAATTCAACCGAAAATCCATCAGCAGGATCAGCCAGCGCCCCAGAGGAAGGGAAGTCCATCT
Organism: Cyanobacteria bacterium P01_D01_bin.73; assembly: GCA_039198915.1. Taxonomy (GTDB): domain Bacteria; phylum Cyanobacteriota; class Cyanobacteriia; order CACIAM-69d; family CACIAM-69d; genus CALGDE01. Next base: position 575 of record JBCCTE010000491.1, read on the forward strand.
ACACCATTCCGAGGGACTTTGAATATGCTTTAATTCGCGAGTTAGATGAGTGGAAATATGTTCCGCCTTCTGCGTCTACTCCGACGCCTGACTCTACACCCACCTCTGATCCTAATGAGTCACCTAGCCCAGAAGCTCCTGTCCCCGGTCCTTAAATAATTAATCTTTTCCATGCCCAGTCCTGCTTCCGACTCCACCGCCACATTGCTAGTGTCCTGCCCTGATCAGCGGGGAATTGTGGCTAGAATTGCCAATTTTATTGACTCTAACGGCGGCAATATTATCCATACGGATCAGCACGTTGATTCGGAAGAGGGGTTATTTTTAACGCGGGTAGAATGGCAGCTTGATAAATTCAATTTGCCCCAGGAATTAATCGATCCCGCTTTTGGTGCGATCGCCCGTCCTTTAAACGCCAGGTGGCAGCTACATTTCTCTGATATTCGCCCCAGAATTGCCATTTGGGTCAGCAAGCAAAACCATTGTTTACTGGATTTACTGTGGCGACATCAGTCAGGGGAACTGCCGGGAGATATTAAACTAATTATCAGTAACCACCCCGATTTACAGGGTATTGCCCAACAATTTAATGTCGACTATCACCATATTCCTATTACGAAAGAGACAAAAATATCCCAGGAATTAAAGCAGATTTCCTTATTGGAAGAATACGAAATTGACCTGGTTATACTGGCAAAATATATGCAGGTTTTAAGTGCCGATAATTTGCCAAAATTTCCCGCAGTAATCAACATTCACCACTCATTTCTACCCGCTTTTCCCGGGGCGAAGCCCTACCATCGTGCCCACGCTCGAGGAGTAAAAGTTATCGGCGCAACGGCCCACTATGTGACCGAAAACTTAGACGAAGGGCCAATTATTGAGCAAGATGTATCCCGCGTTAGTCATCGTGACACAGTGCCCGATTTAATTCGTAAAGGGAAAGATTTAGAGCGAGTGGTTTTGGCACGGGCGGTGCGATCGCACCTGCAAAATCGAGTGATTAGCTACGGTAACCGTACCGTTGTTTTCGATTGATTTTTTGGGCATGAAAACTACTGTTTGGCGATGCTTTTCGGCAGGACCTTTGCCGTACTTTTCTATGAGGCGATCGCCAAATCCCTAACCATTTCGTACACCAGTTCAGCCGTTGCCGGAGCCAGTAAAACTCCATTGCGATAGTGAGCCGTCGCCAAAATCGCGTTGTCGTAATTCGCCAAAGATTCGATGACCGGTGCTGGGCGATTTTGCGGTCGCGGTCGCAGCCCAGACCATGTGCGCAATATATCCGCGTCTCGCAAACGGGGGCACAGGTCAAACACCGTTTGCAGCATATGCTCCAGATTTTCCTTGCAACATTCTGGGTAGTCGTTGCCGTCACCAAACTCCACTGTGGCGCCGACCCAGTAATGTCCCTTTTCCAGCGGAATAATATTGACGTCCTGCCCAATAATGACCGGCTCAGTGATAGACAAAGATTTAGGCAGTTTGAGATGCACCGCTTGCCCCAATACTGGGCGCTGGGGCAAATCGTAATTTAAGTTTGCCGCTAGCTCTGACGATCCCAGTCCCGCCGTAATAATCACCCCATCACAGTCGATAGCACCGCGAGTGGTTTCAATACGGTGTACATGGTGGCGATCGCCTCGCTTTTTGCTCTTTAGCTCCGTAACCCGCCAGCCCCAATAAAACGTCGCCCCTTGCTGAACCGCCCCTTCAATGAGCGCCATCGCCATTGAAACCGGATTAACCTGCAAATCCTGCGGCGAATAAACGGCTCCGATAATTTTGCGAGAAGGAGACTGTATCTCACCCTCGTCCTTAGTGATACTGATGCGATTGCCGGCACGCCGTAGGCGATGGCGATTGGTGATCCGCAACTGGGGATAGGTGCGCATTAAAGTATCTCGCCCCAGCACCTGCAAGCGAAATCCCTGCCGATGGCGCTGAGCAACCAGCTTTTCCCACTTCTCCATCGGCTCATTTTCAAAGCAAATTCGCAGCAGTCCGTGACGATTGTGCCCAATCCGCATTCCCGTCGCCGCTTCCAACTCAGGAATTAACGTTTCATACCGTCGAATGCTGGTACGGCGCATTTCCCAAGCTCGCCCCTTAAGCTTTCGACTAATAACCCCCATCAACACCCCCAACGCGCCCCCGGTGCTGCTAGAGAATTTCTGGGCAAAAATAGGACCCGCCGGTACAAACTGCTGCCCATGTTCGTCAAGAACGGTAACTTTAAACTGCTGAGTTCGACTGAGTTCATAAGCTAACGTTGCCCCAATAATTCCGCAGCCCACGATGACTAAATGGGGACGGGAAGAAAGTGC
>JBCCTE010000492.1:0-2899 GCA_039198915.1 Cyanobacteria bacterium P01_D01_bin.73
AAAATACCTTGAGTCCGCTCTTCACAAGGCTTTGAGGTGTTGCGTCGGATAAATCTCTCTCTTAGCTCAAAGATAAAAATAGTAGGCGGCTCGCAAGCCCCATCATGTGTCGATTAAAAGGCGCAGTGCAGAATACGATACAAAAACGCCTTACCTTGACTGAGTATTTATACCCCGTCATTGGAAAGATTTTCCGCAAAAAAAGTCTTTACGATATGTTTCTATTACTGATGATCCTGCCAGTAGCGGGCGAGGAGTTGATCGCGGGCTTTGATGGAGGATAAAACCCAGCCGAGGTATAGATCTTGCTGTTCTTGATCGCTTAGGTACCAATCGTCGCGGTTTTGGCGCAGGCGAGTGGTGAGGTCGTAGAGGCAGAGAGCAACGCTGACGGAAATATTGAAGCTTTCGCTGAAGCCGGACATGGGAATAAAGGCGTAGGTGTCAGCTTGCTCCAGAGCAACATTGCTCAATCCGGTTAGCTCGGTACCGAAAAGCATGGCGATCTTTCCGTCGAGAGGGATTTCGTTAACGGTGCTGGCTTTTGTGTGGGGAGTGGTTGCGACGAGGGTGTAGCCCTGGGATTTGAGTTTGCTTAGGCAGGCGGTGGTGTTGTCGGTGTCGGGCTGGTTGTGGCGGTGGAGGGTGAGCCAGCGATCTGCGCCGATGCTGACGTTGCGGTTGGGGGCGAAGTCGTTGCGGCTTTCGATGGTGTGGATATCTTGGACGCCAAATCCATCGCAGCTTCGGAGGACGGCGCTGGCGTTATGGGGCTGGTAAATGTCTTCGAGGACAACAGTGATGTGGCGGGTTCGCTGACTAAGAACCTGGCGAAAGCGTTTTCGACGATTTTCCGTTAGAAATTCTTGAAAATGTTCAATTAAGTCGGCTTTTTGCTCAAATGAAAGCTGATTGATATTGGGCTGGGGAGAGGTTGGAGCGGCAACCATAGGAAGGATGGGGTTTCTCAAGTTTTGGATCCGCCAACCCGATACGGGGAATGTTCGTTATAGAATCTAAACCGGTTCAGTAAAGTTAGGGCTAGGGATGGCTCTAACCCTACCGTGTTTTGCTGCTCCATTTTTTGCTACGACTTTTGGTAACCCATGGTGGATTCAAATTCGGCGATCGCCCCCAACAATGGACAAGAAGAATGGTGGGTGCAAGGCTGGCTGGATTTGCTCAACAGCTACCGGTTCAAGAAACGCTTGGAGCGGGCACGCATTTATGCTCGCCAGGGAAATGTTTTAAGCATTGAATTTCGCGGTGCCAAAGTATTAGCAAAGGTGCAGGGAACGGAGGTTGAGCCGTATAAGCTGTCTTTGTCTTTGGAGCCCTTTGATGACGAGGCTTGGGAAGGGATCATCGAGACAATGGCGGAACGGGCGGAGTATGCTGCTAAGCTGCTGGCGGGAGAAATGCCGGCGTCCATTGATGAGGTGTTTACGGCCAATGGATTGTCATTATTTCCTTTCAACTTAACTGAGGTTCGTAGTAAGTGTTCCTGTCCCGATAAGGCGAATCCTTGCAAGCATATTGGTGCGGTTTACTATCTGCTGGGCGATCGCTTTCGGGAAGATCCATTCGTATTATTCCAACTGCGTGGACGGACTCAGGCGCAAATTGTGGCGGCACTGCGGGAAGTGCGCGCGAGGCAGTTGGAAGAGATGAAGCCCCAGACAGTGGATGGGGTTGAGGTAGCGGAGGCGACGGAGAGTGATGCGATCGCTCTGATGCAACAGCAAGAGCCTGTGAATTTGGAACAGTTTTGGAATTACGACGAGCCCTTAGATCCAGACCTGGTGGTAATTACACCGCCGCCCGATGCCAATACGCCGCTAGATTTATTGGGTCCGATTCCGTTGCCTACTGATGTAGCCGGCAGCGCTGATGATGGACAGTTGGCGAATAAAGCCATCATGAAATATTTGGAAGAAGGCTATCAAACGGCTGCTCAACAGGCCATGATGAAAGCATTAGGAAGTTAGCGTTATTTCAAAGGTACTGAGTGGAATTAAGCGCCAAAGAATTAGCTCTATCCCATCCAATTTTGGTGCGAAGCTTTGCCATTATTGATCGAGAATTTCAAGAGCATTACGGTTCCTATGAAAAGTTAGGATTTAGCGCCCAGCAATACGCCGTTATTCGTCGTGTAATTCATACAACAGCGGACTTTGAGTTTGCTAAATATCTAAGCTTTTCGCCAGATGCGATCGCCGAAGAAATTACCGCGATCGCCCAGGGAACCCCAATCATTACCGACGTAACAATGGTCGCCCAAGGCATCAAAAACTTGGCACAAAAAACGTTTAATAATCCAATCATTCCGGCGATCGCCTACGCTCCAACTCCCGAGCCTGGTCGCACCCGCACCGAGACCGGAATTTTGCGCTGTTTGGAACAATATCCCAATGCCGTTGTGGCGATCGGTAATGCTCCCACCGCCCTGGCTGCATTGTGCGATTTGGATATCCAGCCAGCGTTGGTGATTGGTGCTCCCGTTGGTTTTGTAGGGGTTGTGGCAGCGAAGGAGAAACTGGCTCGGACCGCGCTTCCTCAAATTCGGGTGGACGGGCGCAAGGGTGGATCGGCAGTGGCGGCGGCGATCGCCAATGCGTTAATCATGCTGGCTTGGAATGCCGCTGAGTCTTAACTATTCAGCTTCTCTTTCACCAGCGTTTGAATAACCTTGCCGTCAGCTTTGCCCTTCAGGTCTTTCATCAATAGCCCCATCACCTTGCCCATATCTTTCGGTGAAGATGCGCCGGTTTTGGCGATCGCCCCCTCCACCGCCGCCGCAATCTCATCCTCAGTCATCTGCGCCGGCAAAAACTCTTCCAAAATTGTCAATTCCTGAGACTCCTTCTCCGCCAAATCCTCACGGTTCGCCTTCGTGAAC
>JBCCTE010000493.1:0-2895 GCA_039198915.1 Cyanobacteria bacterium P01_D01_bin.73
GCGAATTGGAATCGCTGGTCCTTGGTGATCGCTCACCAGAGATGCCGTATGTTCTAGCGCCTGACGCAATCGCTTACCTGCGTAAATCGACATGTCCCGAGGCACATTGATACGATCGCGAAGATAACGCAGTCCCACCTCTGAACCGACTGGCGGTGTGGTGGTTTCACCGGTCATCATCCAGGTTAGGGCACACCGTAGTGCAGCATCAAAATTTGCATCGGCAATGGGGTTGACGCTGATAACGTTATCGCGATGTTTCAATACTCGGAATAGCGCTTCTTGCCGGCTGTTTTCTGGTTCTTGATAGGCAACGTCTGGCAACTCTAACCAGGGACCTTGATCGACTTGGGCTTGAGCGGCGATCGCGCCAGGAGTTTCATTGGAATAGCATCCCCCCATCTGCGGCGGCAGGTCGTGGGAATGAGTATGGAAATCGCTTTGGGTGCCGCGATAGGTTGACCGGGTTTCTAAACCGTCAAACCAAGCAGCAATGCGCGGATGATTCTCCCTCAATGAATATCCTTTGTAATAGAAAAGGCTTGCGTCCATACGCTCAACGTAGGGAATAAAAACCGTATCTGCCGTGCTAAATTCCTCCAGAAAAAACGGTCCTGATGCTTTTCCTAATGCCTCTTCAACCTGTCGGGCAACGCCAATAAATGCCTGACGTCGCTGCTCATCGTCGCGGGGCGATCGCGTCGGATAGCACAGCCAAAAACACCAGGCTCTAAATAACAGTCGCTCGAGTTTTCGCAGCGGCACCACAGCCCGGTCGGTCATGCCTCGGTATAGAGGACCAAAGGTTTTTTCTAGGGCAATTAATATGTCGTCGCTTTCGGTGATAATTTCACCATCCAGGGCGATCGCTGGCAGCATTCCCGAGGGGACAACCTTCTTGTACCAACGCTCCTTTTCCCCATAGCAAAACATCGTTACTTTCTTGATGGCGTAGGGGATTTGTTTCTCCTCCAACCACAGCCAAATCTTTTGGCAGTAGGGGCACCAAGCGTGATTGTCGCGATATAAAATTACGCGAATATCTGACTCAGATTGCCCAAATAAACGCTTAGTGGATTGAGCGTTAGTCGGCCCATTTTCATAATCAATGGAAAAATCCGTAAGTGCTTCTAGCTCTGTCCAACTTAGAGGCGTATTTCCCATGGTTAATTAGAAAAAGTAGGTTTTTAAATTTAATAGAGGCAGTAAAAAGTCTACAGGGTTTAAAGTTTCAGAAATCGGTCTAAACCTTGGGTCACCGATGGCGGCCAACGGCGAATATCTCGGACCCAATTAATGTCCTTATAACGGCGATCTAATCCCACCACAGAAACCCACTGACTTTCTGCTTCACCCTGATCTCCCAGGTCCCACAACACAGCAGTCAACGCCGCCCGTGCATCGGCAAAGCGAGGATATTTCCGCACTAGGTTACGCAATTGTCGTAATGCTTCTTCGTTATTTCCAGTCTGGTAAAGCGCCAGCGCGTAGTTTTCGCGGGCAATTACAAATTCGCCGCCGAGGTCCGATGCTCGCTTGAAATCTTCCAGGGCGTTATCCCAATTTCCTAAACCACCCTGAGCGTTGCCGCGATTGTTGTAGGCTGCTGCATCTTCGGGATCAATGTCCAGTACCCGGTCATAATCTGCGATCGCTGCTTCCCACTGCCCCATATTTTCCAGCGCTGCCCCCCGGTTCAGGTATGGATCTGGTGCGTCGGGAGCCAGGGCGATCGCCTGTTCATAATCTTCAATTGCCTCGTTCAGCTTCATCTGACTTGCCCGCGCATTACCCCGGTTGCTCCAGATTTCGGCATTGTAGGGAAACGACTTTAAAATCCTGGTCCAAACCGCCTCCGCCTCTTCGTAATTGCCGCGATTGGTCAGGTCAAACGCTTCATCCGTTAGGGCGATCGCCTCGCTAATTGCCGCCGCCATCTCCTCTTCGCTATCCCACTGGAGCGGTTCCGCAGCCCAGGCGTCACCACTGGTCAAAGCCAGCGTCATACTCAGCAGCACAGCACAGCAAAACGCTGTCAGCTGCTGCAATTTCAGTCGTTTTGTCCATTGCCCAACCAAGTGGTGCAGGCGGTGAAACATGGGGAGGCTGGGATCGGTGATGGCGTTTGGACGTTGATTAATCACCGGGAGTTCTCCTGAGCGGGCGATACGCAAGATAGTGGTTTAGACGGGTGTTGCAAAAAGAAATATGACAGATCGTAACGCACCTTTGTCATTCTCAGCGTCGGCATTTCGGAGGGTTACCGACCATCGCTCCAGTCCACTGTCCTGAAAAGTCGACGGGACTCTGAAAAAAGCGGTATCAGTTATCTCCGTGATAGAGAGCCATGAAGCAATCAATATCATTCGCATCCAGCTCCCCCTTGGCGAAGTGGACACTCAAGGCGATCGCCTTAGGAGGCATTGCCCTATCCCTAAGCGCCGTCAGTCATTTCACCTCATCCAAGGCGGCGGTGGCGATCGCCTTAAATACCGACAACCCCAACGTGTTCCTGCGTCGCGGAGCCCGTGGATGCCAAGGCTGTGATTTAAACGGCGTGGATTTGAGCAACCAGAAGCGATCGGGAGCCAAGCTACGCCAAGCACAATTGGAGGACGCCGACCTCAGCAACAGTGACTTTAGCGTTGCCTACTTCACCTGCGCGAACCTGAGCGGAGCCGACCTGCGCAATAGCAAGTTTGAGTATGCCAACTTCGTCGATGCCAACCTGCGCGGTGCGGATTTGCGGGGAGCAAACCTGCGGCGGGTGGACTTTAGCGGCGCAATTATTGACGACACCACCAAATTTGACGGCGCGGACCTGGACGGAGCCAAGCTATGGGATGCTGCAACTCTGTATGACAACAGCGTTGACTTGGACAACGTAGAGCGCAC
>JBCCTE010000494.1:0-2872 GCA_039198915.1 Cyanobacteria bacterium P01_D01_bin.73
ATGGCCAACGGTCAATGTTTTCTGGTCAAGCGCGCCTGTCTCGATGCCGTCGAAGGCTATACCGGTGCCAGCCGCTCCTTCTGCGACGACGTGACGCTGGCGCGCAATATTGCCAATCAGGGCTATAAAGTTGGCTTCCTCGATGGCGCAAAAGTGATCAAGGTGCGGATGTACGAAGGTGCGAAGGAAACCTGGGACGAATGGGGGCGATCGCTCGATCTTAAAGACGCCGCCACTCCCGCCCAAGTGTGGGGCGACGTTGCCTTCCTGACCGCCGTACAGGGATTGCCAGTGCCCCTGGCGATCGCCCTAGAATTAGTCCAGCTGCAATCCGACTCCATCCTATGGAGCCAGCTCCCCCTACAAATCCTGTTCTGGCTCAACGTCAGCCTAGTAGCCATCCGCTTCGGACTAAACGCAGCCGTCCTGGGCTCCTATGACCTACAAGGTGGTCCCTGGTCACTGCTTTTCTGGCTTTCCCCCCTCGCCGACCCCCTCGCCGCCCTACGCATCGCCCTCTCCTCCAGCCGCACCCCCACCCAATGGCGCGGTCGACAGTACCCAACCTCTCCATAAGCCTCCCAAGTTTTTACAAAAATCACCGGGACAGCATCTCACCAGCCTGGAAAACAAAACTGGAAGACAACTTCCCGCTTTGGGAATATTCATTGCAAGCTCGCTTTCCTGCACTGGGGCAAATAGCCTTAGCTAAAGTGAACTTCTACGATGAATTTTGATTCAAAATCACTGAGTATGACGCTAGCGATATAAAAAGCTAGGCTATAGGCTCTACGGCGTTAACGACGACGAATTAGCAGTGGGAATCAGTTCCTAAGCCATGTCGCCGTCCGCAAATGCGTTCCTGCCCGTCGTTTCCTAGGTGCTTTCTGTTATCACTGTTTGATAACCGCTTCAGGTTGTGCAATTTCTTCATTGCTGTTGATTTCTAAAGAGGATTACCGTCGTGGGTTCCGAGAACGAACAGGTCGTCAAATTCTTCATCATGGAAGCCAAGGAACACTTGGAATCCATGGAATCAGCATTGGATAATTTGGACGAGGTAGTTCACGAGTACGAAGAGTGCAACACGGTTTATCGCAATGCCCACACCATTAAAGGTGGCGCGGCAATGTTGGGCTACGAGAGCATTCGCCGTGTCTCCTTGATGCTGGAAAATTGCTTCAAGCATTTGCGCGAACATCCAGCAACCATGGACGATCGCTGCCAGAAGGAATTTACGATGGGCATCAAGCTTCTGGGCACGCTGATTGCCAAGCTTGAGGGCGGGGGCTATGACGATGAGGGGCTTGGAAAGGCCGTTGACAAGGCTGAGCCGACTTTGACGGCGCTCTACGATTATGTGAAGGATGGCACCAGCGCCAGTGCCGGTAAAGTTGCTTTGCCGCCGAACTTCAACGCTCATGTTATGGCGGTGTTAAAGCAGATGGTGGTGATTTTCAAACAGCCGCCGTCGCCGAAAGGACGCAAGCATTTGGATTTGCTGTGCCAAAAGCTGATCCAGTTGGGACAGGGCAATGCGACTTGGACCAAGTTGATTGAGACCACGCGGGGGGCGATCGCCAATCCCAGAGTCTCCCCGAGCGCGTTGGCACCACTGGTTGTGCGCGAGCTGAAGCAGGGCAGCGAACTGATGTCGGTGGGCAAGGGCGATTTGCTAAGCCCCAGCGAGGCGTTGACGAAGTTAGCGGTGCCCGTCGCTGCTCCTGCCAACGCCGCGCCGGCTGCGGCACCGGCAGCAGCGCCAGCAGCGGAGCAGCTGGTGATGCCCCGCAATACCAAGGCGGTGGCTAAGACTTTGATTGGGGCATTTTCCAAGCCGCAGCTTATGGAAATTGCCAAGTATCTGGCAATGGCAGCGAAGAAGCCTTAGCCGGCGTGAATTAGTCTTGCAACGTGGAGAATTTGTAGGCTCCGATCAGGGAGAGGGCGATCGCGAAGGCGGCCAAAATCGGCATGCTGTACCAGGGAAACTCGGTGATGGGTAGGTAGGCTGCCGCTCGTAATGCCGTGCTGGTGTAGGTCAGAGGAAGCACATAAACCACAAACTTCAGAGCGACCGGTAACGATGCTGGGTCGAAGAAGGTTCCGCCCAGGAAAGACATCGGCACGATCAAGAAATTATTAAACAGACCCACCATTTCTAACGATTGTACGGTGAGTCCGACGATGACCCCAAGCCCAGCAAAGACAGCGCAATTCAGCACCAGGACGGCAATAAATAGGGGGTTGATAAAACTGAGGATTTTGCCGGTAAATAAAATCGCCACCAGCATGACGGAGCTAGCGGTCAGGACGCCACGAACAATCCCCGCCAGCATTTTGCCCAGGTGCATCGCCAGCGGATGGATGGGCACCAGCATCATTTCCTCAAAGGTTTTGCTGAAGAGCCGCTCACCGCAGATGGAAAAGGTCGTGCCGCCGAAGCTAATGGCCATCGACGATAGGGCTACCATTCCGGGAAGGATAAATTCCAGATAGCTATCGCCTGCAGAGGGCTGAGCGGTGGCATCAAGGGAGCTGCCCAATCCCAAACCGAAGGCGACGATGTAAATAAGCGGTGACACTAGCCCTGAGGCAAGAACTTGGGCAATGCGAACGCGCAAGTCTAGCCAGTCCCCCCAGAAAATGGTGAGGGTGTCGGACCACAGGGTGGACCATCGCGAGGCAGCGCCTCTGATGCGAGGGCGGCTGCCGTAGGAGAGGGGGGCACTCATAGTTTATTTGACTAAAGAAGTTTCCTGGCTGGGGGAATTGTAAAAAAGGGGGCGTGGCGCCAATGCACCTGGACCGTCAGCTAGAACGGCTGCAACTTAATGTTTTGTAACAGGATTTGGGCAGTCGATCAAAGAAC
>JBCCTE010000495.1:0-2864 GCA_039198915.1 Cyanobacteria bacterium P01_D01_bin.73
CCCCGCTGCCCTAACCAGCTTTGATCGCGCCAAACAAAATCTCGGCAAAAACTGGCGACGACTGCACCTACTAAGCTACCCCGCCTTTCTCCTCGCAGCGGGGCACACTGTTTTCAGCGGCTCCAGCTACCTGGGGCAACTCGACCTAGCAACTATCAATTGGACTCGCACTTTCGGTGTCGGCGTATTTGTGGCTCTCGTAATTTTGTGGCGCTGGCTAAAACCAAAGGTGCCGATCCAGCGCAGCTAGCCACTAATCGTCCCTTTCTGCTCCGTCAAATGCGATCGCCCAACAAAAACTTTGCGTTGGTCCCGAAAACTGGAGCCTCGAGGAACTGAAACCTTAAGGGTAAGAAGATGGCTTGAATAAGCGATCTGGCCGGCGCAAAGCCCGAAGCTACTGAGACAAACCCGAAGTGTCGACGTTGTCGCTGAAATCCGTGTCAATCATGAATTCGGAGCCAAACCCAGAGAAGTGCGACACATCGGAGGATCCGTAGGCTGAGGGCAATAAATCAGCGTCTTCAGGAGCCTGGTAGGCACTGTCCTGGGACGGAGGCGGCACCGTGTATACAACGCCCAAGGTTCCTGGCTGGCGGGCAAAGTGAACACGCTCTGCATAGAAAACCAGCCGCAGCAAATGTCCATCCCGATGTCGTCCAGAAATTTGGCACTCTACGGGGGAATCAGGGCAATCAATACAGCGCTGCATCTGCTGTACAAATTGATCCTGATAGTCCACTGGAATCAGGTCTAAAATCGACTCCATTCGGGCGATTTCCCGACGGCGATAGCCAAACAGCGTGGCAAATTTGCGGTTAACATACCTCAGCTTGCCCTCTGCAGTAGTGATGTAGAGCGCCCGCGCTAAAAACTGGGACGGCTTTTCCGCTGGCGGCAGAATGATATCGTGGGGTACCTCGTTGATGGGAGCGGTGTGGTCGGTGTAGAGCTGAGCATTTTCCAACACCAGGGCGATCGCGTCGCTCACCTTTTCCATCAGCTGCACGCACTCCGGGGAAAAATATTCCGGCGTCTCGTGGGTCAACGTCACCAACCCTAATATGCGATTGCCCCGCTGTAGGGGAATGCATAGGGCAGAGCGTACGGTGTAGGGCTGATTGGGTAACACAACCCAGCGATCATCTGTAATGGTGTCCCGAATGCAGCCAATTTTGCGATGTTCAGTGGTCCAAGCCGCCAAGCCATCATCCAAAATGCGCCCAATAATCGCTCGCTTCTGCTCGCGAATTGTTGCTCCCCGCGCCAAGAGACATTCGGAAACAGCCCCCGCCTCATTTAGCAAAAACAAACTGCCCTGCTCAGCGTTGGTACAGCTTTGGCACACTTCCAAAATTTGCTGAAGTAGCGCCTTCACCATCAGCGTCCCCGCTCCCATGCGCACGGTTCTCACCCAGGTGGTCAGCAGATCCTGCTGAATAAGCAACGCCCGGTTAGTCATCGCCAGCTCGGCAGGATCATCGGTAGCTGAAGTGGCGGCAGCAGGTTCCGTTGTGGCGGCTTTATCTTGCTTGCCTTGGCTGCCACTTTTAGACGCTGGCGTTTGATTTAACGACTTCTGCCCATCCCGGGGGTTTGCGGTAAGTCTCTTGCCAATGCGATCGCCCAATTTCCGCTCATTCATCGTCCCATTTTGCAAGGCTCCATTAGCCTGAGACCGGGTTTGAGGCCCATTGTAATCGCTGCGATCATCCCGTCTTTGGCTACCGTGATTATTGTTATTGCGGTTGCGGCCGTTGGCAGTGTGATTGCCTCCAGCTTTAGCAACTGGCGCGGCTGGCAGAGAGCCATTTTTCGGGGCAACTGGGCGGGAGCCGTTATGGGAGTGCATTGACTGAGATTAACCTGACGGCGTGGGGTGAAACGGGCAGTCTGGATGATGCGTATAGAGAATTTTGTTCGCCGAATTGATTTTGCTAATTGATATTTACCGGCTGGTACCGATCAGTTGATATCTGTTGATACTTACCAGCTGATTGCCTGGAAGAGAAGTGAAGGGATTGTTAAAAAGAAATCATCTGATGGATGAGGGTGAGCCATGGAAAGACTTTATACCAAAGCCAGTACGGGCGGGTGGTGCAACAGTAACAAGTCCCGTTCCCCTTGGCGAAGTGTAAGTGGCTCTATTGGGGGCGGTTACTACAGATTGTAAGGGATGCTTTCAAATGTGGACTGCTCTGCCGAAAGTGCCATTTCGCGATCGCGCGTAAAGTAACAAAATGACACGCATTTTATGAGTTCTATACGGAGTCCCCAAAAGTTCTTTCCGTAGTGCTCGCAGAGGCGATGTTAAAAAAGTGCGGCTAAGCGAAGGAGTGGGACTAGGCGCAGAAGTTCGACAGAGAAAGTATGGTTAGCGTTTTACGGGAACCGGCCAGCCGAGACGGGTAGGTTGTTGATAGAGGCTGACTAGGGTGTTGCGATCGCGCGGTGAAATTCCCTGGGGGTCAGCGGTGCGGGAAAAGTACATCACGTCATCCACAAAGAGGCTGTGACCCCACAGTCCGAGGGCGTGTCCTAGCTCATGGCGAGCGGTGCCTAGCAAGTGGGGACCTACCAAACTGGGACTCAGATCAATATCAAACTGCTGGTTTAGGGTAACCGTCTCAGGAGGGGTGCTTCCCACAGGCTCCCATTTCAAGCGGAAGGTGGTGCGAGCAGCGGCGGCGCGGGGAGCTTGACGATTCAGTCCCAGACTTAAGGGCGGCTTGCGAGGGTAGAAGCGAATGCCGGCGGCGTCCGGGTCCGTGGTTTCTTGCAGGGGAATTAGCGGGGTCCAGTCCTTGAGGCTCTGGCGCACTGCCCTCTGCCAGTTTTGATATTGCTGACCAGGTAACGCTGTC
>JBCCTE010000496.1:0-2862 GCA_039198915.1 Cyanobacteria bacterium P01_D01_bin.73
CAGCGAGGGCTTTGCGAAGCGAGTGCGCGGGGTTCACGAATTGAGCAACGGCAATATCCTATGGACCGGCGGCGACGGTGTTATTTCCACCAATCCTGAGACGGGCGAATCTACTGAGGTTTACACGGTGAATACGCTGGATTTTCGCCCAGCAGCCCGATATATCGAGCCCCTTTCCGTCGCTTAGAGTAAAAATTCTCTAGACTTTAGGCAGCAGAATTGACCTAAGGCATCGTAGGGAGGCACAAATCATGACGACGATTTTTGTGGCGGGGGCAACGGGGGAAACCGGCCGGCGGGTGGTGCGATCGCTCGTAAACCGGGATATCACCGTTAAGGCACTGGTTCGCGATCAGTCTGCTGCGAAGGAAATTCTGCCGGAGGGGGTGGAGTTGGTTAGCGCTTCCCTGGGCGATCGCGAAGCCTTAGGCAAGGTTATGGCTGGGTGCGACGGCATTATTTCCGCGACGGGAGCCCGCCCTAGTTTGGATGTGACCGGTCCTTACAAAGTTGATTGCGACGGCACCAAAAATCTAGTGGAGGCGGCGAAGGATCAGGGTATCGACAAGTTCATCATGGTTTCATCCCTCTGTGTTTCCCAGTTTTTCCATCCACTAAATCTGTTTTGGCTGGTGCTGTATTGGAAGCTTCAGGCGGAGATTTATCTAAAAAATAGTGGATTAACCTACACCATCGTTCGTCCCGGCGGCTTGCGAAATGAGGATGCGGACACACCTGTGATTATGAAAGGGGCAGATAGTTTATTTGAAGGGGGAATTCCGCGATCGCAGGTAGCCGAAGTGTGTGCGGAAGCATTGAGCCAACCAGATGCGGCGAACAAAATCGTAGAAATTGTTGCTAGCGATGATGCTCCCCAGCAGGCATGGCCTGAACTGTTTGCGTCAGTGGCTTGAGCACAAACAGACAACTTCTCAGCACTGCCAGAAAAACCACCCTTCTGGCGTGCCCCCTTTTATCCTGAGGAATATGTAGCCAATTCCTGAACCAAAATTAGGGCCAGGGCAAAAATGAGTATGCCCATTATCGACTTCTAGGGACCCATCGGTATTGGTATTGAGCGCGTTGATATGAACGTCCAGTGCATCACAAGTAGCTTGTGATGGTGCAGTGTGAAGCCAATAGCAAGAGTCCAACTGTCCTACAAATTGCCAATCCCCCTTGGGTGCCTCGTAGGGAGATTGAATCCAAAGGGGGGTTCCTCCTAGGCGTGTGTCAGAGGTGATTCTATCCAGCACCTCATCATCATCAGGCATTGTTTCGTCAGCAAAAAAGTTGTGATACTCCTCTGGAGTCAGCCCATCATCGTGGATAGACCATTCCACGACCCTCACCTCATCTTCAATGAATGGAGCATCAGCAGGAACTTCGGTTAAGGCAGGGGACAGCTCTTCCGGATCCTTGACGAAGCAAGCGTTTGCACCATGTCCTCCTTCCCACGTTTCACAATCCCCTGGACGGTGATTGCATTGGAAAACATTCAAGACTCGACCGGGACGCCCCAGATCTAGGCGCTCTGGATGGTGAGCAAACTGAGCCAACAACGACAGGGACTTACCACAATCAGTACAGCGGGGCCAGTCTCCGGGTCGCAATCCCCAGGGAATACCGCCCAGCTTGTCTTGATATTCCGTTTGGGGAGGAAGTTCTTGGGCGAAACGGAGAACGGGGACAAAGTATTTCATGGGCGATCGCTCAGCAGCGTCATATCCGTTATCGCCACCATAGATCCGAATTCAAACTCAGGTCGTGGAGGATTTCGGAGGGTTAATGGGAATGTAGGCGATCGCCGCCAACCCCGCCTCAGCAATAACGCTAACCAACCGATAACAAGCCACCCCCGCTAACAAAGCCCCCGGTGCCACCAGCTTTCCCAACAACCCAAGGGCCGTTGCCTCAAACACACCAACGCCACCGGGCGCCCCAGGAACCACTAACCCCACCAACCAAGCCAAGCCAAATCCGCTAAGTAGCTGTGGCCAATGGACCAGTGCGCCACCGTCAAAGGCGGCGACTACGCATAAAAATCCAGCGCCCCGCAGCAGTAGGAATCCGCCTTCTCCCAAGAACGGCAGCGTTGGGTAGCGCTTCATCCCTGCTGTAGTGATCTGCTCTGGGACCGGGGCTTCATCGGTCTCTGTGGGCGTTGATGATTTCAGCTTGCTGCGCCCCAGCTTTTTTAGTAGTGGGTTTAAAAATTTGGGATGGACGCCGATTAGGACTGCGGCGGCGATCGCCCCTTGCAACCACCACTGACTTTGGGGTGCCGCCACCGTGCCCAGCAATAACGCCGCCGCCGCCATCAATAATGGTTCCAAAACTACCGTCGCCGCTGCCCCTGCCCAGGACATTCCCCACTGGTGAGCCGCGCGGATACGCCCGTAAAAATGCCAGACATTGCCTGGCAGGTATTTGGCGATATTGGTTTGCAGATACACGCACATCACCGGGAGCACGGGCGCGGGCTGACCAAATTCGCGCAAGATCCAGCGCCATACCCAGCCGGACCATAGGTGCGCTAGGGATGTGACGATTAACGCGCCCCCCAACCACAGCCAGGTGGTGCCGGTGAAAGGGAGTTCCGCCACGTCGGCGGCGCGATCGCCAATGGTTTTAACAAGAAATACAACGACGGCTCCTAAAATTACCCAGCGCAGGAACGGTTTTACGGCTTTTAGGATGCGGTTTGGCATTGTTATTTAATCGTTCGGCTACACCACTCGGGCGGGGACAGCGACGGGCTGATACAGGGTATCGCGCTGTTGGGCGGGGCGGTTCGGGAGGGTGGCGATCGCCTCCCGCAATTCGTCCACGGTTTTGCCAGTTCCTCCAGTAGCCCCCGCC
>JBCCTE010000497.1:0-2838 GCA_039198915.1 Cyanobacteria bacterium P01_D01_bin.73
TCAAAAGTTTTTAAAATTTAAAACTTCCCAGAAAATTGGAGACACTCGAGAAGCGTGTCCTTTTTCTAAGTTTGCGATGTATGAACGATACGATTCTATCCTAGGTATATTCCCTTGCTTAAATAGGATTTGATGAAAGTTCAAGCTTGGGTGCTTGGTGCGTGCCATTAACTAAGGCTCAAACACCTACCGAAGGGATCCTAGAGCTTGCCCGCCAGGTTGCTGACCAATTCTGCTGCTGCTTCGTCCACAGCATCGTTCATCAGGGCTCCTTCGTTATTAGAGCTGCTTTGGCTGCCGCCAATGCCTCGGAAGGAGCCGCTGCCCTCTTCCACCTCAATTGCAGCTTCTCCACTGGCGGCGGCAACAACATCGCTTGTAGCAGTGTCGATAACTCGTGCGTTCAAGGCAACTCTGGCGGTCTTCTTGTCAGAACCGACGCGAATACCGAAGGCTCCACCACCACTGCGCTGGGTTTCAGCCGTAAATTCAGTAACTGTTCCGACGAGAACGTAGTCCACTCCTAGGGCGTTTCCGATCGCCACAGCAGAGCCAACATCTTCGCCATCCCAGTACCAGCGGCGCTCATTGCTGGCCACGGCACTGCGATCCGTCACGCGCACGCTGCCTTCGTTAACCAACAGGTTAATAACCTTGGAGCTAATGCCAGCGCCAGCGCGACCGCTGCCGTAGGAACTCCAGTAGCGATTGTTGGGATCGGCGAAGAAGAAGTCGAGGACAACAATCCGCTTTTTCTCGGCTTTTTCCCGCAGGTTGATGGTTTCAGCAACGTTGGCTTCGGCGATCGCTACTGGGTTCTCCGTTGCAGCAACGGCGGGCAGGGCAACACCGGCAGCAATCAGAGCACCGAACAAACCGCGAACTAGGCGTGTTTGAGAGAAGTTACGCAAAGTCATAAATGGTGTTTAAAGTTTTGAAGTTCTGAACCAATTTTAGGCAATGGATCTATCGGCCACCAGCGGGAATGTGCCAACGGTTGTGGTGGTTTTGGCAGCGTCACACAGGGGAGAGTAGGGGCAGATGTTGCAGCCTGCTGGCGTTGGGGTGGGGCTGAAGTCGCCTCGGTGGATTTGCTGAATGACCTGGGGCGATCGCTTATCAAAGGTTAATAAGTCCGCTGCCGTGAAGATTTCCAGATGGGGCGATCGCAAATATCCCAGCACGCCCGTCGATTTTCCCGTAGCCCTGGCGTAGGCCCAAACCTGCCAGCCAGTAATATCGCGCGCGTTTTTAGTGTCATCGCGCCGCCCAGTTTTAAAGTCCAAAACGAAATCATCGCCAACCCAGTCAGCAACGCCATTCAGAGTCAGCGGTCCGACCTCTTGGGAGATCGGAATCTCGGAGGCGGCGGGGCGATCGCGGTAGGGAGCAAAGAGTGGTTCCGTCCAAAAGGTTTCGGCAAAGTTCCAGGCGGTTTCATAGCCGATTTCGCTAAGACCAGGATCCTGCGATCGCAGCCATTGGCGATCGCCCTGAACCAGCGTCGCACTAACGGGGTCGGGATGGGTTTGGCGGAGCTGCTGATATCGACGATTTTGGTAGGCAATCAGGGCGTGGGTCAAAATTCCAAGGCGGCGAGCGGAATCGATAGGCTCAGTGCCATCGCCGGCATTGTTGTCGTTAATCTCAGCTTCGACCATCTCCGTCACCATTCCCGGATGCCCAGCCACCACGCGATATTCAAACCAGCGGGGACAGCGGGCATAGTCCACCAGCGAGGTCACCGGAATATCATTCAGCCCGGCGGTGCCACTGCCCACCAGGATGCGATCGGGGGGCGGAGACGGCGTGGGGAAATCGGGATTAGTCGGCTCAGTATTGGTGGCGCGATCAGGGTCGCAGGGGTATGGCCGAAAGCCAATGCCCGCATCCTGGGCGGAGGGTTGGAGCACTTCTAGAGGGCTGCGGCTAGTGGCGGGGCTGTGGCCGCTGAGGATTAGCCGATCGCGCGATCGCGTCAGCCCGACGTAGTACAGCCGATGCATTTCCGCCTGTTCCCGCTGCTGTTGTCGCGCCCGCAACAGAGTAAACAAAGCGGGCTGGGCGCTGGGGTCGTAGCCCGTTTTTTTGTAATCCGACTCCTCGCCGTCATCGTCGTCATCAAATTTCCACGCTATCCCCAGTTGGCGATCGCAATACACCGCTGCCCCCGCCTGGTTTCCCGCCGAATTCAGCCCTGGCAAAATCACCATCGGCCATTCCAGCCCCTTCGAAGCGTGCAGCGTCATCAACTGCACCGTATCCCCTGCTTCGATGGGGGGCGCCTCCACCGCGATCGCCGGTCCCCCAAATCCACCGCCCGCATCCATCAGCCGCTGCACCTGACGCACCACGGCAAAGGTATCGCCTGTATGCCCGTCCAATTTCTGGAGCAAGTCCAAAAATCCCTGCCAGTCCGCCAACCGCCGATCGCACTCATTTAAATGGGTCAGCGTCGCCGTGTAGCCCGTCAGCTGGTCCGCCTTGAGCAATAGCCGGGTGGGGGATAACTCTAGGCGATCGCGCCGCAGCCGAGTCAGGATTGCGATCGCCGGTTGCAGCACCTCCGGCAGTTTTTCCACAGCCGCCAATGCCTCCAGCTCCTCCCACCAGCGCACCTGCGGTCGCTCATCGCCGGGCATTTCGGGCTGGGTTGGCGGCGTTTTAAATGTCTGCGCCACCTGGAATAGGACGCGATCGCTGATGGCAAAAAAGGGACTGCGCAGCAGAGCCACCAGGGCGAGATTATCGCGACGGTCCGCCAAAAATCGCAGCAGGGCGATCGCATCGCGCACCACAATAGACTCCAGCAAGTTGCCCGCGCTGCCTAAAAACACA
>JBCCTE010000498.1:0-2800 GCA_039198915.1 Cyanobacteria bacterium P01_D01_bin.73
GTTGACTTTGGGGCAGGTGTGGGGCGAGTCAGCATGGGATTGAACTTGTCTTTCAATAACTCGCATGTATTATCAGTTGACTTTTCTAAGGGGCACCTGGAAACGCTGATGGAGAATCTCAAGAATCCCAGACTGGATCTCTTCCATAAGGTCAGACCCAACAATATCCAGGGTTTATCTTACTCGACTCTGGATGAGCTAAGAAGGCACTTATCTTTCTTGAGCCCCTCTCTGATCGTAAGCACGATGGTTTTGCAGCATAATCCGCCCCCATTGATTACATTCCTGACGGAAACACTGCTTAATTCTCTTACTAAAGGAGGTCTGGCAGTTTTACATATCCCTGTATTTGGCTTTCACTACTCCTTTGATTTAAACAGATATCTATCCCAATCTATGGAGTCTAGAATGGATATGCAGATGCACGCTATACCAACCGACGCAATTTTCGAAATCGCAAAGAATTCTGATTGCCAGGTGGTTCAGTTTCTGCCTTCTCACGATTGCGTGGACAGTTTTCTGTCATATGATGTTGTCTTCCAAAAGAGTTAGTCTATGTGGAATAGATTCTAGAAAACTCAAAGGTTACGTTGAATATTTTCCCATTCATAAATTAGTCAATACTGGGAATATACATTATAAAACCTCCTCAAGATAGACAAGTTAGGAAACTAATATTAGACATAATTTCGAGATTTTACCGCTCAATTTCTTATAGGCAATCGCCAATATTGTTTCCACGAAGATAGGTTAATTCCCTAGGTATTTTAGGGAAGAAATGAATGGGTCTATGAAGGCATTGGTCGGCAATTATCAATTCCATAGCTATCGATGGGGGAATATTACGACAGCCCGACCTTTATTACTGCTCCATGGATTTATGGGCTGTGGGGAAGATTTTGAGGCAGTGGTTCAGGCAATCAGTCGCTTAGGAGGCGATCGCCCCACCACCACGGTCTATGCTCTGGATTTACCAGGTCATGGACAAACTCAGTTGGAGAACCCAGGACAGCTCACGGATTATGGGATAGCAGCAACAGCTCACGGAGTTCGCGGTTGGACTCAGCTCGTCCAGCCTGGTCCTTGGGCGATCGCTGGCTACTCCATGGGAGGACGTTTGGCGTTGTACCTGGCTGCAAACTTTCCTAACGATTTTCCGGTGACCGTTGCCATTGGTGCGTCCCCTGGGTTGGAATTCGAGGGCGATCGCCAAACCCGCCGAGCTGTGGATAACGAACGCGCTAAAAAACTAGAGAACTGCGCCCAGACCGGCACCTTTGAGGAGTTCCTAAAGAACTGGTATCAAATGCCGTTGTTTTCAAACTTGGCAACCCATCCCAGCTTTGAAACCATGCTGGACCGTCGCCGCCAGAATAATCCGCAGTTGCTAGCCTATTCTCTGCGATACCTGGGATTAGGACAGCAGCCATTTTTATTGCCGCAGCTTGCCAACTACACCGGTCGCTTGGATTTGGTAGTGGGAGAGCACGATGGAAAATTTATTGAAATTAATCGAGCGATCGCCCGTCACTGTCCCCGAGCCCGACTAACCATCATTCCCGACTGCGGTCACACCATCCCCCTGGAAAATCCCGTTGCCCTCGCCCAGATTCTTGCGCAAACGCTACTTTAAAACCCGCAGTTGTTGGAGGCGATCGCCCAGCGCCTGCCCAAATCGCGCCGCTGGATCCTCCCCATCGGGCACCCGCACTAGCTGATAGGACGGCAGGTCAAAGGGATATGCCCCTTTGGAACCAACCGCTGTGGCATCCAGCACCAAAATCTGGTCCGCTGGCTTAACCGCCAGCCCATAGCCCAACTCCAGCGCCACCTGGGGCGAAGGCACCAGCAATCCAGGGTCTGACCCCACACTCGTCAGCGCAGTCGTATCCGCCACAAACACCAAACATTGACGAATCTGGCGCGCCAAAGTCTGCGTCAATCGGTGCACATTGTCCGACAGCCGAGGCGATCGCGTCACCGTCACTGGCACCCGCAGCTTTTTCTCCACCCCACCCAAATACTCCTCGGCGATCGCCCCCCAATCAGCCCCACCCATGGCCTCACTCACCACAATGGTCGGCTCCAGGTACGCAGCAATATTGCCCTTAGTGAAATAAATTTCCTGGCTAATTAGGTCGATATTCGCGATCGCATAGCCGCCGCTGCCCTCGATATAAAACTCGACCCGCTCCCCTTCTAAATAGCGCCGAAACCACGGCGACGCCTTCACCTCAGCCGCATCATCTAGAAAATCCGCCCGCAGTCCCGACTTCAGTAAGCTTTTTTTGCTCAGGCGCAAATCGTGGGGACGCTGATCTAACTCCGCAATGGGTTCATAGCCGTCTAGATACCAAGCTTTCAGCGCAATAATAGCCATAGAAATCTGCCCCAAAAATCTGCCTAGCCCATGTTACTCCAGCCCTAAAAATCCAGCCTTAAAATCCGGCGTTCCACTCCCTAGGGACAGCCATCATTTAAATTTCAAAGTCAGTAACCGTGAGGGTTCCCGCCCCTATTATTTTTTGTCTTGAAAGGACGTAAATTCCTGCTGCATCGAGCTTCTGACCCTTAATTGACGACAGGCTCTGGCTGCCACAAAAAGCCTTAAACAGCGCAAAGGGGATGGACGGCCATCCCCATAGGGTTTAAGTCTTCAGTTATCGATAAAATCGGCGACAGATCTAACAAACTTTAGAGGAATTTCCTGTTGTTGACGTAAATACTTTGAGTGGACGACTTTAAGACAGAAACCAACCCTAAATATGCTGACGTTGTGATTGCCTACTACCCAAAAAAC
>JBCCTE010000499.1:0-2778 GCA_039198915.1 Cyanobacteria bacterium P01_D01_bin.73
ATGGCTCCCGCACGCCGTCGGAAATCGCCGGCATTGTGGTCCTGGTGGGTATTTTGCTATTCGCTGCGGTTCCCGCCGTGGATGGTTTGCAGGTGCCGATCCTGACGACCTTGAGCGCCGAACTTCCGGCGATCTTCTTCCAGGTGATGACCGGCGTGCTGATTTTCGCCGTGGGCTTGTACTTGGCTAACCTGACCTTCCGCATTATTGCGACCGCCGGTAGCCGTCAGTCCATGGTCCTGGCGCAAGCTGCTCGGGTTGCCATTATTGCCTTTGTGGCAGCGATGGCGCTTCAGCAAATTGGCATCGCAACGGATATTGTCAACCTGGCGTTTGGCTTATTGCTAGGCGCGATCGCGGTTGCCATTGCGATCGCCTTCGGTCTAGGTGGACGTGACGTTGCTGCCGACGAGATTCGTACCTGGCTCCAGGACTTCAAAAGCAAGGACTAGGTCAGTGAAAGTGCCGCGAGAGTAGCTGATTGTGCCTAGGAGTCTAAACCATAACAATGGGTTGCGAACCTGGTCGTATCGTTACGTCGCGTCACTATCTCGTGTCGTTAGATGCCTAATTGCCCTGCGTCTGTAAAAAAAGACGCTCTTCCTGCCAGGGAGGCAATGAAATAGGCTAGAAAAAGGGGGTGGGTTGCTGGAGCGCCCGCCCCTTTTGCTTCTTTTCCTGTACTTTTCTATGGGGATCGGGGCTTCAATCCTGGTCCAGCATGGCGATAAAAGTCACCTAAGAAGCGCAAAAAAAATGAGTGCCTATGCCCTTTTCCCTGCCAAAGCCATCGTTTTGGAAGCGTCCCTCGTCCTCGCGATCGCCCCAGACCGCTTCCGACAACGCTCGCGCTAACCCTAAAGACGACGCTCGCGCTAACCCTAAATTTGCCAAGCTTCAGGCTGATGGCACTTACCCCTGTCCCATCTGTCGTCACGGCACTGTCACTGCGATGCCGATGATGGAAGAATCATTCTCCTGCGATTTTTGCCGGCACATATTCAGTACAAACCTCGAAGAGCAGGTGCTGCGGGTGGAAGATTGCGCCCAGCCACTGCGATGGCACTGGCGTGGAAAGACATGGCGTCCGGCGCGATATACGAAAAAATCCATTACGCCAACCCTGCTGGCAACGTCCGCAGCGATCGCCATCTTTCCCCCGTCCCTTATCGGCGCATCCCAGTATCTATTCCCACCGCTTCCCGGCAGCCGTTCCCTATTGCCGGTGACGCCGGAACTGTGGTTAGTTGCTTCGATTTTGGTCCATGGGGCGATCGCCAGCTGGATCGTCCTAGAGCACTATCAATTCTCTAAGTACATTTCCTTAAAAGTTCGAGGGCAAGATTGGATTGAGAAATTATTCAGCCCCTAAAAGCTAGAAGCTGGCGTTGAAGTCTTCTCCGTTTTTGGACCCATCTGTGCTTCTTTAGGTGAGTCCGGAATCGCTAACGCCGCCACGTGTCATCGCTGCATTAACGTTGACGGCAGTTTAATCTCAAAGCTTTCGCCTCGAGGTTTGGAAACATCTCAATCCCTAGCAGTTTAAATTGATATTCCGTATTCAATGAAACAGCGCTCTGGTTGTAGACCAGCCTACACTTGGCACACGAACTTATTAAAGTCTGTGGGTGCAGGGTGAACTGTAGGTGAACGGGTTAGATTGAAGCGCTCCTAAGGCATCGCCTCGGGATTCTCAGTCCCGAAACTGGGGATGTTTAAACTTCGTTTTCTATCTCAAGTGCCGACAGCTCTCTGGATCAAGCATGCTATCCAAAATTTGCTTGATATGTGACGGAAATATTTAGAAACCAGCTTTTTTGAGTGATTGATCATGCTGCCGACTTCTCAGGCCTCTCTTCAACAATTGCTGATTGAGAAAAACGCTGAATCAACGCCTGTCGAGACTAGTGCTAAGGGCGGACAGCGTGCGAGTTGGACACTGTCCCTAGCGAAGAGACAAAATCAAGTTCTGGAGAAAATTGTTGAGGGTGAACCATTAACAGTCATTCTGGACGATCTGGCTCAGGTGATTGAAGCTCACTCCGATGGGGAGCTTTACTGTTCGTTTCTATTGCTGGACCAAGACAGTCAGCGACTGTGCTTTGGCGCAGCTCCTAGCCTTCCTGAAGCCTATGGCGATTGGGTTAATGGCATTCCCATTGGTCCCAAGGTGGGCTCCTGTGGGACTGCTGCGTACTTTACGGCGTCGGTGACCGTTGAGGATATCGCTACGGATCCGCTGTGGGACGGTTTTCGGGAGTTGGCGCTGGGATTTGGATTAAAGGCTTGTTGGTCAACTCCTGTTTTAGGGCGTGATAATCGGGTCTTGGCGACGATGGCGATCTATCATTCTTCCCCTTACCGCCCGACGATCAGCGATCGCCGTTTAGTCGACAGAGTGACCCACCTGGCTCGGATTGCCATTGAGCGCCAGCTAACGGAAATGGAACTGAAGTTGGCCAATGAGTCCCTTGAGCAAAAGGTGGAACAGCGGACTCGAGATTTGGAAAAGGTGGTGCGCAATCTGCAGGAGCAAGTCCAGGAGCGCAAAGCTGCAGAATCGAGGCTACGGGTTCAGACACGAGTTTTGGAACAGGCTCTGAAGGATTTGCAACGGGCTCAGATGAAGATGGTGCAGAGCGAAAAGATGTCGTCTTTGGGGCAGCTTGTGGCAGGGGTCGCCCATGAAATTAACAATCCAGTTAGCTTTATTCACGGCAACTTGCGTTATCTAGAAGACTATACGAACAGTCTTTTGAAAATTGTTGATTTGTATCA
>JBCCTE010000500.1:0-2776 GCA_039198915.1 Cyanobacteria bacterium P01_D01_bin.73
ATAGAAAGATACTTCGACCTGCCCGACTCTTGTAAATATTGCTTTACTGATATGTGTTTCGAACATTTATCTCATGCCTTTGTTCGATGCTCCTACTATTCTTACGCCTACACGAAGTAAGAGGATTGAATGGGAAAGACCCTAGTTCAAAAAACTGTATCCATTACATCAGTTTGCCAAAATCACGGAACTCCTCTATATGTTTATGACCTAGACAAGATTAGAGAGCAATTCAGGCGGTTATCAACGGCTTTGCCGAGAAACTTCCAGGTTCATTACGCTCTAAAAGCCAATAGCAATTTGACAGTTTGCCATCTGCTAGCGGACGAGGGGGCAGCATCAGAAGTCAGTTCTTTGGGAGAACTAATTGCCGCATTAAAGTCAGGGTTTTCGCCGGAGAACACAGTGTTTACCGGACCAGGAAAAACTGACTTTGAGCTGGCTAATGCTCTGGAATACGGTGTCGGACTCGTGGTTGTGGAGTCAGTAAATGAGGCTCAGAGGTTAAACCTTTTAGCGGAGGATCAAGGCAAGAAACAGCCGACTTTATTGCGCATTAATCCTGAGTATCGCACCTTGAATAGCTGTGATATTTCTTGCGCGATCGCCCCCAGCAATGACCTAAGGCCCATTGCCATGAATGGTCAAGGTGCTAGCAAATTTGGAGTGGGGGAAAAAGAGGCTGAGGACGCGTTAGAGGCTATCAGTAACCTACCTCATTTAGACATACAGGGAATCCATATTTTCACCGAAAGTAATGTGCTGGACTATCGTCACTTGCTAGATGCATGGCGTAATACTGTAGTGATCGCCAACCGACTACGATCTCAAGGATTCTCTATCAGTATCCTAGACTTCGGCGGCGGCATCGGTGTTCCCTACAATGCCACTGATAGAGAATTTGACATCGAAACTTTCGGTCAAGAGTTGGCAGCTGTTTTTAATGAGACGCCCTACCGTTGCATGGTAGAAATGGGTCGCTATATTGCCTGCGAAGGTGGATCCTATGTCGTTGAAGTTGTCGATATCAAGGAATCAAACGGTCAGAAGTTCGCGATTGTAAATGGTGGAATCCACAATATTTATCGAACACCGGGGATGCAGAAAGCTAGCGAGTTCCTGACCGTTTTAGGCAAGGAGAATTTACCCACAATACCAACAGTTTTAGCGGGTCAACTACCTACTCCAATTGACATCATTACCCGTGAAGCACCATTGCCAATTGATTTGGAAATTGGCGACCTAATTATGGTGCGAAATTGTGGCGCTTACGGGTACAATCACTCGTTGGCTAATTTCGCCTTGCATCCCCATCCAGCGGAGGTGGCTTACTCAGGCGATCGCATTGAGTTAATCCGCTCAAGAGGATCCTACGAAGACTTTTTTGCCCATCAAAAACTTATTGACTTCTAGCTCTTCAGTTCTTTCCTAAATCTGCACCTATTTGGAGTCAGCTATTTTGAACCTAAACGCAAATCAAAAAGCTATTACTATCGGAATCCGTCGTGAGAATGAGGCTAAGAAATTTGAGGCGCGGGTGCCGCTGGTGCCATCGGATATTCAGTATTTACAGGAGAAACTTGGGAATCACATTCGCTTTCTAATTCAGCCAGCGACCCTGCGGACTTTTAACGATGATGCCTACACTGCCGTTGGAGCCACAGTGCAGGAGGACTTATCGGAAGCGGATATTATCTGCTGTATTAAAGAAGTTTACGTTGACCAGTTGTTGAAGGGTAAAACCTATTTGGTGTTTGCCCATGTCATTAAAAGTCAGCCGGACAATATGCCGATTTTGCGGGAGTTGTTGGACCGAAATATTACGCTTGTTGATTACGAATGTATTACCGATTTGGAGGGGCGGCGGACGGTTTTCTTTGGGAGATCGGCGGGACAAACGGGGATGTTTGAAACCCTTCGTGCACTTGGGCAGCGGTTGACGGCTCAGGGTAAAACCTGCATTTTCAATGAGCTGAAACCGGTTTATCAATACGCTGACTTGGCTGATGCTAAAGACCATTTGAGACAGTTGGGCGATCGCCTCCAGAAAAATCCAAATCTGCTGGGAATTACCGACTATCCAGTAGTCTTTGGATTTGCTGGCACAGGGAATGTAGGACAGGGGGCACTGGAAATTTTTTCCCTGCTGTCGCCCAAAAACGTGGCGGCTGATGAACTTGCGGCTTTATTTAAGGGGGGTGAAACGGGGCTGTGGCAATGTTCGTTGCCGAAGTCTGAAACCCTGCGCAACAGAGCGGGCACTTACGATGCCGCCGAGTACGCTACTTTTCCAGAACGCTATCGCAGCCGAGTTTCTGAACTATTGCCCTATTTATCGGCGCTGCTGAACTGCGTATTTTGGGCTCCCCAGTATCCGCGAATCTTGCCCCACGAGGCGTTTCGAGAGGCTTGGCTCCGAGGAGCGCGCCGGCTTCAGGTGGTGGGCGACCTAAGCTGCGATCCGCCGGACGGTAGCGTTGCCTGCACGGTGGATGCGGGGGATTTGTACAATCCTGTGTTTGACTACGACCCCATTAGCCGTGCGGTTTTGCCTGCGTTTAGTGACGATGGGGTGACGGTTATGGCGATCGATAATTTGTCGGCGGGGCTGCCTCGAGATGCGTCGATCGCCTTCAGTGCCATGTTGCGGAACTATATCGTGTCGCTGGTGGAGGGCGACCTGAGCCAGGCGGATCTAAGCACCACTCTGACGCCGCCGCTATTTGGCGCAACGGTGACCCACCAGGGGGAGCTGCTGGAGAAGTTCAGGTATTTA
>JBCCTE010000501.1:0-2771 GCA_039198915.1 Cyanobacteria bacterium P01_D01_bin.73
AACAAATTGACGGCGGTGCAGGGGCAATCGTCTGATTTGGCGTTCTCTATCGTTAGGCGAGATATCACCACCCGCGATGATTGGTTTCAGCGATATCAATACGAAATTCCGGTGGTTTTTTTGTCAGCGGTGGCGTTGACTGATGACGATGATCCGGTGGCGTCTGGTGCGATCGCTCTGCCCCGCTTGTCGCCGCGATCGCCCGTAGATCGTGTGGAACAGTGGCTACGGCGTCACTGGCCATCTTGATACTTCGGTCTATCTCGAATCGTGAAGCTCGCTGAGTAGCCAGGCAGCGATCGCTGAACGATTCAACTTACCACGGCTGTTTCGAGGGATTTGGCGGACGCTGCGCCATAGCTTTGGGTGTTTGTAACGACTGAGGCGATCGCCCAATGCCTGCCGCCATTCAACCGCCGTCGGGATATGACTGGACTTCGGCACCCACGCTGCCGCTACCCGCTGTCCCCACTCCCCGTCCGGAACTCCCACTACGCACACATCCGCCGCCAGTCCCGTTGCCAAGATCGCCGCCTCCACTTCCTGGGGTATAACGTTTTCGCCGCCAGTAATGATGACATCGTCCCGTCGCCCCAGGATTGACAGATAACCGTCATCGTCCAACTGACCCAGGTCTCCCGTCGCCAGATATGGAGCGATCGCCGCTCCCCGCCAATAGCCAGCGGCAAGGGCAGGAGTTTGGATCGTGATAGCTCCCAGTTCTTGAGAACCATCGCCGATTTTTAGGGCAACGTGGGGAAGCAGGCGACCAACGCCAGTCTTTCCCGCTAAAAAATCCACTGGCTTCAGCGTTGCAACCTGGGCGGCGGTTTCGGTCATGCCGTAGGTAGGTGCCAGGGGAAGCTGGAGATGCCGCGATCGCCCCAGTAAATCCGCCCACGCTGGAGCCCCTCCCAGCAAAATGACCCGAAACTGCCGCAGCCAGGCGATCACCGATGGAGTTTCTAACAATCGAGCCAGCTGCGTCGGCACCAGGGAAATAAAACCGGCTGGGGAAGATTCGGAATGCCAGCAAAGTTTGGGCATCTCGGCATTTTTCGGGAGCTTACCCAACTGAAATACTCCGTCGGACCAGGCGCAGCGGAGAAACTGCATTAGCCCGCTGACGTGAAACAGCGGCAGCGTACAAAAACTGTGGACACGCCCCCCATCCAGCTCGCCGCCAAAATAATCGCAAAATCCGCCAACGGAGTTCCGCAGACTAGACCAGGTGTGCATAGCAAAGCGAATTTGACCGCTGCTGCCTCCCGTCGCGATCGCCACATAGGACCGCTCAGGCGTCAAAAAACTGCCACCATCAAAATCACTGGCAGCATTGTGAATTGTCTCCGCACCTCCGCGCCAGGGATTATGGCGATCGCTCCAAATCTGAGTCGGCTGAACCTGCTCGATAACCCGCTGCTTTTCAGCGATCGCCCAATCAGGATTTCCCAAAAACAGCCACAGGGGCGATCGCTGCGCCAGTCCGTTGGCAAATACCAAGCCCGCGATAAATTCACCAGGGTCCCGCGCCATCAGCAAAATACGCGGAGGAGTGCTGGACTCTAGGGGCGATCGCCAGGCATCAAGTCTCTGCCCCAGAGCAGCGAAATCAATCCCCAGACTCGCCGCCCAGGAATTTTGGGCGCTGTTTTGAGAACTGTCTTGGACAGATTGCTGCGATCTCCCCCGCCCCCATAAATTCCAAGCCTCCATCGCCTACGCCACCCTTTCCACCCTTGCGCCATCCAAAGGAGTCAGCCACGCATCGGTCCCAAAGCCAAGGGCATAATCCTGCATCCCGAGAGCCGTCATCAACTGCAATGCACCCCACTGTCCAATGGGCGTTTCAAAAACCGACGAAAATACGGCCCCCGAAAATTGCTCCAGCCACGGCTGTCTTGCCAAATCGTCGGGAGTCATGGAGGGGGAATTCGCCGCAAAAAAGCGTTGCGGGTAACCAGCGATCGCCGGCTTAATCACCACTATCCCTGACCATCCCGCCTCTGCAACTGCCTGGAGTTGCTCTACCGTCGCCACTGACTCATCTAAGGCGATCGGTGTCGCAAACTCTTCACCCAGTGCCCGCAACCCATCAAGGTCCTTGGGAGACAGCGGTTGCTCAAAATACTCCACCCGTCCCGACGTTAGTTGGTCACATCGATGCAACCACGACTGCGCCTGCGATCGCGATAGCCCACCGTTGGCATCCAGCCGCAGACTTACCGATTCTGGCAATTGTTCGAGCAACTGCTCGAAAATCTCTGGCTCCTGGCGATCGCCCGTCACCTTCCATTTCAAGGTTCGGTGCCCCTGGACGTGTAAATTTTGCCAACATTCCAGCGCTGCTGCTCCCGCCGGCAAAAGGCCTGCCACCTTGCAAGATTTCAAGCCAGGAGCGGGAAAATTTTCCAAAAAGCTAGCGATATTCTCTTCCTGTGAAAAAGCCTGCGCTCTTTCGTGGTTCAGCATCCACCAAGCTGAGCCTAAAGCGAACTGGCAGCATGGCAAGCGATCACCAATGCTCCACAAATCATCCGCTGCGATCACTCCTGCGAGTTGGGACAGACATCCCACCGCCGCACCGAAAGTTTCCGTCCCAAACCATGGCAACGGAGCAACCTCGCCCCATCCTTGGTGACCATTTTCATCAGTAATTTGAACAATAATTCCTTCGCGATCTGCCCACATACCGTGGAATGTTCGCAAGGGAGACTTAAATGGGCGGCTGTAGCTCCAAACCTTAAGGGTCAGCGATCGCATCAGGTTCG
>JBCCTE010000502.1:0-2766 GCA_039198915.1 Cyanobacteria bacterium P01_D01_bin.73
AGGATTTAGGGGCGATCGCCACGGACGGCGAACAGCTGCCAGGTTTGGCCATTACCCCCGACGGTCAAACCCTTTGGGTGGGCGGTAACCATGGCGAAATTCGGGCGATCGCCCTGCCGCCGACCCCCACGGCGGTGACGTTTACGGCAATTCACGGTCACTGCGACGGGCGAGTGCGGGGAATTGCCTGGCACAAAAGCAATGCAAACAATCATAAATACGAGCTATGGACCGGCGGCGATGATGGTTTTGTGCGCCGCTGGCAAGTGAGTCCAAACTTGCCGGACTCCCCCGCTGCACCCCAGGTGTCCACAGATATTCAAGTTCATCCCCTCAACGCCTGGCATACGGATACGCTGTGGGTCATGGCGATCGCCCGTGCCAGTTTGCCCGGCTCAAAATGGATTGCCAGCGGCGGCACCGACCAGTTTGTCACCCTGTGGAGCCTGGACGGTCAGCCACTGCAACAACTGCGCGGACATACCGGTTGGATTAGTGCCCTGGCGATCGCTCCTGACGACAGTTGGTTAGTCAGCGCCAGCCACGACGGCACCCTACGCCAATGGAATTGCAACACCGGCAAATGCCTACGCACCCTAACCCCACCCACCGGCAGCATCCTAGAAACCGTTGCCATTGACCCCGCCGCACACTGGATTGCCACCGGCAGCGATCGCCACGTATACCTATGGAACGCCCACACCGGCATCCTCAGCGCCACCTTCACCGGACACACCCGCGCCATCACCCACCTGCATTTCGCCGACGGCTATTTAATCAGCAGCAGCCTAGATTCAACGGTGCGCTGGTGGAATGTGGAAACGTTGCAGTGCGATCAGCAAATAAAAACTCAAGTACCGGCGATCGCCACCCAAACCCTACCGAGCAATCAACTCATCACCGCCCCCGCCTGGGGAGGCCATCTAGAGCTATTTTCCCCCTCTCCCAACTAGCGGAACTGAACAGCCTATTGATGGACCTCATCAATACTTTCCAAGCATCTGCGATCGCCAAAACCATCACAATTCGAGACAGAACGAAGATCTTGACACATTTAACGCCAGGCAATGTTCACCAGTACGTTGACATTTACCTACTAGATGGTAGATATTGATTCTATGGAAAAGAAAACTGCTGAGCAAATTTTGGATGTGGCTCAGGAAATGGTGCGTCGCCAAGGGTACAGCGCTTTTAGCTACGCCGATATTTCCAAGCGCGTCGGCATTCGCAAAGCCAGTATTCATTACCATTTCCCGTCTAAGGCGGATTTGGTGAAGCATCTGGTGCAGCGCTATCGGGAGATGCTGGGGCGTGCGTGCGATCGCATTGCCCGGTCCAATGCCCCCGCCAACGAACAGCTTCTGGAATTTGCCCATCTTTATCGAGATGGACTTAAGCAGGACCAGGCCTGTTTGTGCACCATGTTAGGGGCAGATTATGTGGTGCTGCCGGAGCCGGTTCAGGAGGAAGTTCGACAGTTTTTCCATCAAATGGAGCAGTGGCTCGCAGCCCTGTTGCAGCGGGGCTGCGATGATCAACTGTGGCATTGCAATCCTTCGGCGAAGCAGGAAGCCAAGGGGCTGATTGCAATGTTGCAAGGGGCTCAGCTTCTGGCGCGACCGGAGGCGGACAGCTTTGCTGCCTTTGAGCAAATCATCTATCCATTGCTTCGTGCCAAGGCTGTTGGCGCTTAAATTTTTTGTCCTTTCATCTACCTTCTAGTAGATAGCTACTCGTTCAATCATTTATTTCTAGGAGAATTTTTCATGGCTAATGCTGTAGTTCCTCAAACCTTTGCCGGTCAAAAGTTGGTTGTGATTGGTGGGTCCAGTGGGATTGGTAAGGCGATCGCCCGGCTAGTGTTGGAGCGGGGCGGTTCAGCGGTGATCGTCGGTCGCAATGGTGAAAAGCTGAAGAAGGCGATCGCGGATCTCAGTTCGTTAGGGGCGATTGTTGCTGAGCGGGCGGATATTGCTGATGCTGCTGAACGTAATGACGTGATGGAGCGTCTGATTGTTAACCACGGAGATGCCACATTGTTGGTGAATTCGGCGGGGGTGTTTTTGCCCAAGTCATTTTTGGAGCATACGGAAGCGGATTATGACTTGTATTTGGAGTTAAACAAGGCGACGTTTTTTCTGACCCAGGGAATTGCGAAAAATATTGTGGCGTCGGGCAACGGTGGGGCGATCGTTAACGTGGGATCGATGTGGGCGAAACAGGCGGTGCAGGCAACGCCATCCTCCGCCTATTCCATGGCGAAGGCGGGCTTGCATTCTTTGACCCAGCACCTGGCGATGGAGTTAGCAGAGCATCAAATTCGAGTGAATGCCGTATCGCCTGCGGTGGTGGAAACGCCTATATATCAAGGCTTTATCCCCACTGACCAAGTCCATGAGACCCTGCAAGGTTTTAATGAATTTCATCCCATGGGTCGAGTGGGGACGCCAGAAGATGTTGCTGAAGCGATCGCCTTTCTGCTCTCGAACCAAGCGAGCTGGGTTACCGGAGCCATCTGGGATGTGGACGGCGGCGTAATGGCCGGTCGAAACCAGTACAGCTAACCCAGTGCCCTACTGCACCATTTCTACCTTCCCCCGTAAACCTTGAGAGCACCGTAACTGTCCCATGAAACTCAACGCCGACCTTAATCAGCGCGTCGTTATCGAAACTGAAGCCCAACCGTGGATTGACTCTCCCATGCCCGGCGTCCAGCGGCGAATGCTAGATCGCGACGGCGACGAAATTGCCCGGCCGGATTGGTCC
>JBCCTE010000503.1:0-2748 GCA_039198915.1 Cyanobacteria bacterium P01_D01_bin.73
AATCCCTACATCCTTTGGTCGGTGTTGGTGACCATCGTGCTGCAATTTATTTTGGTGTATGTGCCCCCCATTAGCGCCTTCTTTGGCACGGTGCCCCTGGACGGGCTGGAACTGCTGGTGTGTTTGGGCGTTAGCGCGTTGGTGCTGCTGTGGATTGAAGGCGAGAAATTATTTTTCCGCTGGTTTTGGCGGCGTAAGTCTTAGGGCGTGAGTTTTAAGTATCAAGACTCACGCAAAACCTCTGAAGCCCTCACCCTAAATCCCTCTCCCCGGGGAGAGGGACTTCAGACTCGAGTCTTTGCTGACTCTTGCTCCCCTTCTCCCCAGGGAGAAGCGGTGTCCTGAGCGCAGCCGAAGGAGGGCTGGGGGATGAGAGCGTACCCATTCTGCGTAAGTCCTGAATGTATCTACAGCAGCTTCAGCTAAAACAGTTTCGGAATTACGCCGAACAAACGGTCGATTTTTTTGCGCCCAAGACGATTTTGGTGGGGGATAACGCTCAGGGAAAATCCAATGTGTTGGAGGCGATCGAGCTGCTGGCTACGTTGAATTCCCATCGTACTCACCGCGATCGCGAACTGGTGCAGTGGGGACAGGCTGTAGCTCATATCCAAGGCACCGTAACCCGTGATGCGGGACCGGCGGAGCTGGGGATGACCTTTCGACAGAAGGCGCGGCGGACGGTGGCGGTCAATGGTCAATCACTGCGGCGACAGTTGGATGGGCTGGGGATTTTAAATGCGGTTCAGTTTTCTAGCCTGGATTTGGATTTGGTGCGCGGTGGACCGGAGCGACGGCGGGCTTGGCTGGATGGGCTATTGGTGCAGCTAGAGCCGGTGTATGCCCATGTGTTGCAGCAATATAACCGAGTGCTGCGACAGCGAAACGCCCTGCTGCGAGCCCAGGCGAAACGGTTGCGGGGGGAAGCGGTGAACGGCGATCGCACTCCTTTGCTTCCAAAAACTGACGCCAATACGGATAACTTGGCTCTGTGGGATGCCCAGTTGGCGGTGGCGGGGGCTCGGGTGATTCGACGGCGATCGCGAGCGCTGACATTAATTGCCCCCCACGCCCAGACCTGGCAGCAGCAAATGAGCAACGCCCAGGAAATGCTGCAGCTAACCTATTGCCCTAATGTCCCTCTACCCGCCGAGGATTCCGATACCAAAATCCCCAGCCAAGAAATTGTTCAACAGGCATTTCTCGCCGCCATCCGTGCCAAAGCCACTGCCGAATATCACCAGGGCACGTCGCTGGTAGGTCCCCATCGCGACGATATCAGTCTGGAAATTAACGGGCA
This sequence comes from Cyanobacteria bacterium P01_D01_bin.73, assembly GCA_039198915.1. Taxonomy (GTDB): domain Bacteria; phylum Cyanobacteriota; class Cyanobacteriia; order CACIAM-69d; family CACIAM-69d; genus CALGDE01. The sequence goes on from JBCCTE010000503.1 coordinate 1,301, forward strand.
GCCCGCGCGACAGTTTGGCTCCCAGGGGCAGCAACGCACGGTGGTCCTTTCCCTCAAGCTGGCTGAGCTAATGACGGTGGAGTCGGTTATCGGTGAGCCGCCGTTACTGCTGTTGGATGACGTATTGGCAGAATTGGATTTGACGCGCCAGGATCGGCTGCTCAGCACGATTCAGGATCGCTTTCAAACTGTTATCACCACCACTCATCTCGGCGCATTCGATGCGGGTTGGCGGTCTGGTTCGCAGGTTTTGGAGGTTAAAGAAGGGGCGTTGCGATCGCCCAGCCTCCCTTAACTGTCACCTAACTGCCACTCCAAACCCCGTCCCAATCAGCGGCGGGGGGATGTTGGCGATAGTGGGCGATGCGTTGGAGATAAAGCTGGGTGGGTTGATCGTCGGGGGCGATCGCCGCGCCTTCAGTCAAGCTTTGCTCGGCGCTATCCCAATTGCGATCGTAGTAAGCGCTAAGTCCATCGGTGAAGTGGCGACGCAGCAGCTCTTGCTGAACGCTGAGGTTGCCGACGATGTCCAGTAGTTCGTGGATTGGGGTGGGCTGGGCTTGTCCCGGCAGGGTAATGCGATCAATTTCGCGGGTGGCGATGCCGTCCCCTGCCGCCTGTTTAGTAGTGTCGGTCATCAAAATGGTGGTGCCGTATTTTTTGCTTGCACCTTCCAGATATTCGGCAATTTGCACGGCGGGTCCCATCACGGTGTAGGACTTGAGGGTTTCTGAGCCGATATTGCCTGCCACCAGGTCGCCCGTGGCTAAGCCGACGCGGATACGAATATCCGGTAGCCCCTTACGAATGCCCATAATTTCTGGCAGCAATCGACGCAGTTTGATGAGCTGGCTTAGCTGTTCCAGGGCGGCGTAGCAGGCGAGCTTGGCGTGGTCCGTTTCTGCTACGAACGGTGGTCCCCAGAATGCTGTTACCGCATCTCCGATAAATTTATCGATTACGCCACGGTTGGCTTTGATGGGCTCCGATGCAAAGGTCAGATAACGGTCGATTAGGGACACCAAACCGGCGGGGGTCAGCATTTCGCTGATAGTGCTGAAGCCCGCCATATCGGAGAAAAAGACGGTCATTTCTTCCTGGCGGGCGATCGCCTCATCCCCAGGATTTTGAATCAGCGTTTCTACAATGCGCGGGTCTACGTACTGACCAAAGGTGCTTTTGATATGCTCCTTTTCCTGAATATCTGTCGCTAGCTGATTAAACGCTGTGGAAAGCTGCCCCACCTCATCCCGTGTGGTAATTGGCACTGTAATGCCCAGCTCGCCCTCCTCAATTTTTTGGGTTCCCTCTACCAGCCGCTTGATGGGACGCACTAATCCCAGGGTCACCACCGATGCAAAGGTTAACCCGATTCCTGTGGCGATCGCCGCCAAAACCCAGCTAAATGCCAGCGCTTCATTTTCATGTTCCTGGGCGGCGCGGGCTGC
>JBCCTE010000504.1:0-2730 GCA_039198915.1 Cyanobacteria bacterium P01_D01_bin.73
CCCCCTGGGTGCGGGCCCCGGCTATCTGGGGGGCTCGCGCGTGCCCCGTCACCATGGGGGCAATCCAAGTAGCCGTTTCCAAAAGCCAATCGGTGAGCCCTTCCTTAGAAATATTTTGAGCATAGGGTATCCACGCGGCGGCGATCGCCCCGGTGCCCGCGAGAACAATGCCCAAAGTCCACTGTTCTCGCGGGCGCGGTAGCCCCAAGTGCAGAACCATGATGCCCAAGGCGATTCCCTGAGCCAGCAGTAGTAGCCCCATAAAAAAATGGGTAGTAATGCCCAAACCGTTTACCAAAATCCACGCCCACGGTAACCATCGAGGGGATTGGGAGCGCTGGCTCCAGTGGCGGAGAAACAAAGTCCAGCAGGCGAGGGAGGCGATCGCCCACAGGAGCGCCAAGGTGTAATGGCGAGTTTCCTGGGACAGATACACCCCAAAGGGAGACACCGCCATCAAAAATGCTGCCACTAGCGGAAGTGCGGTTTGTGGAGCATCAAGTGTCGATTTTTGTGGCACTGCCAGTCTGGTCAGGGCGTAGGTGCTGGGAATGGCAATTATGCCGAACAGGGCTGGGAGCGATCGCGCTACTCCCAAATCCACCAGTTGCCCCGGTGCCTGCCAAAACCGAATCCATAAATTTGACAGTAAGAAGTAAAGGGGCGGATGATTGCTTTCCGTCAGCAGCCTGTTTAATGTAGCTCCCGGTCCCAAATCCCCCTGCACCGTCAGGGATTCCAACAGGTGACTCCCGGACACCATTTCATCCAGGGGAATAGACTTAAAACCGTGTCCCAAACTAAACACCAGAGTGGCAAACTCATCACTCCACAGGGGATGGCTCCCCAACTGCCAAGCCCGCAGCCCTGCCCCCAACGCCGTAATGAACACCAGGGAAAGCCAGGGAAACTGTCGATTCCACTGCTTAGCCGGCTGCGGCACCTATCGAGAGGCTCGCGTCAACAGGAATATACCCAGCCCCGTAAACGCCAGAACCGGAGTCCAGGTGGCAATCACCGGAGCCACCACCTCCGTTAGCCCTAGGGCATCCATAACAAAGGCAAACAGATAATAGGCAAAAATTAGAACGACGCTGATGCCGAAGCTGGTGGCACGATTCACCCGCTGATGCTTGCGGTTACCCAGCGCCGAGCCGATGATGCCAAAGGCAACGCACACAAAGGGCAGAGCTAGCTTTTGCTGGATTCGTAGTTCTAGTTTGTTGATGGAACCGCGATCGCCACTTTCCCGTACTAGCGCTAGCTGCTCCCGCGCCTGGGCAATGTTCATCTCTTCGGTTTTGTACCGCCCCCGCACCGCTAAATCCAGCGCCGTCCTGGGCAACTGCACCGTCTGCTGGTCAAAGCTCAAGATATTGCGATAGGAGCCGTCTTCCGAGATTAGATAAATTGTGCCGTCGAAAAATTCCCACTGGCTGGTGGTGGGCTCCCACCGCGCCGACTTCGCCACAATAATTTGCTTCACGCCGTACTGGGAGCGATCCACAACGGTCAGCTCCTTCATCAGCTCCCCGTCAAACCGCTCAGCGTAAAACATCCGGGTTAGGGTATTTTTCTCACCGCCCCCCGGCAGCTTTACGTCGCCGTACTCTCGATAAAAAATATTCTCGTCTCGAAAAGCTGGCTGGGAATCAGTGCCCAGCGCCTGCTCCAAAACGCTCGTTGCTTGATAATTCGCCGCCGGCACAAGCCATTCGTTAAACACAAAAGTCATGCCGGTTACGACGAAGCTGAGGGCGATCGCCGGCATCACCAGTCGATAAACACTCACCCCGCAACTACGCAGTGCCACCAGCTCACTGTCATTGGAAAGCCGACCATAGGCCATCAAGGTTGCCAACAGGGTCGCCATCGGGAAAGACAGCACAACGAAATAGGGCATCTTCAGCAGCAAGACCTGCAGCGCCAGCGGAATTGGCAGCCCAGCCTACACCACCTGGCGCACCAGCTCAAACAGCGTTCCCACCGCAACGCCAATGGAAGAAAACGCCGCCACCCCAAACAAGAACGGCATAATCAACTCGCGCGCCAAATACCGATCCATGATCGAGAGATTTGGCAGCCACTGGGGCCACAATGACGGCGGTGAAAATCTTACTTTGTAAGGGGCTGAACTCATGCGGTGACGCAGATACCTAGCGGGATGCATTCATTTGCCAGTTTACCCTAGCAGCCTTGATCAGCCAGCTTTCACCCAGTCGTTGCCTGGAGGCGGGATGGTTTTTCTGACATTTAACCGGTGCTTAACCGGCTCTGACCCCCTATCGAGCGAACTGCTCGCCTAGATAGTACTGGCGCACCAAAGGGTTGGCGTAAAGCTCATCGGCGCTGCCTGAGGCGAGGATTTCCCCGTCTCGCATGATGTAGGCGCGGTCAATGATTTCCAGGGTTTCCCGCACATTGTGATCGGTAATCAAAACGCCCATATTCTGCTGCTTCAGCCGGGCGATCGTTTTTTGGATATCTGCGACGACGATCGGGTCAATGCTGGCGAAGGGCTCATCTAACAGCAAAAACTTGGGACCGTCTAGCCCTACTGCCAACGCCCGCGCAATTTCCGTACGACGGCGCTCTCCTCCAGAAACTAGATTTCCTGAAGTGTGGGCAACGGAGGCAAGGCTAAATTCTTCGATTAGATCTTTGAGGCGCGATCGCCATTGGGACTGGGGCACCTGGGTTTGTTGCAGCACCAGCAGTAAATTATCCTGC
>JBCCTE010000505.1:0-2711 GCA_039198915.1 Cyanobacteria bacterium P01_D01_bin.73
CCCAGCGCCCAGGATTGGGTCACTGCCCTGGATACCGCCGAAGCTCGCCTTACGACCTGTGGCGTGAATGATCGCCATGTTTATCACCATCACCTGTCGCGCTGCCCCTGGTGCGATCGCGCCAAACAGTTCAAAGGGCGCGACCCTTTCCCGTCGCGGGATGCCGTCCGCAAAGGCGAACACCGCCAGCCGGTCCGCCCCAAACAAAAGCGCCCCCGCACCGTTGTCCACGGTTCCCCCAGCCTTAAGCTGCCGCTAATGGGAACCAATCAGCTTGGCGGCGTACCCATTCCAACTCTTAAACAACTGCCCGCCCCTAACACGCGTCTGTACTGGCTGGCTCCCGGCTACTCCCGCAAAGCCACCATCGTCTCTCTGGTGGGGCTCAGCGCCTGCATCATCATCCCCAGTTTGATTATTCTCAATCGCGATCGCCTCAACTTCGCCACCCCCGGCATCCCGGACCGCATCCCTAATAGCTCTGCGTCGGTTCCGGAGTTCATCCCAGTGCCCGAGCCCATCCAGCAGGCGGCGATCGCCCAGTTCCCTGCCACCCAGCGCCAGCTTGTCCAGCTTGTGGATCAAACAACGTTCCGCCTCGCCAAGCAGCTGGCAGAGCGTTCAAAAGCAGATGAAAGTATCCCCCGCAACCAGCTACGACAGCAGGTTATCGCCACCCTAAGACAGCTTTTAAACATACCCTCCACCAGCGCTGACCCCTTCCAAGGAACGAAAACTGGACAGACGCCAGTGGTGTTGCTATCGGTAGGCGATCGCCAGCGCTGGGTACAAGGTCTTTACAATTACCAAGCCAGCCGTCGCTTCAATCCCACCTCGCCCCTGCCCACCACCGGGCAGTTCGATCCAAGGGGGCAAACTCGAGCCGCGCTAGAGCGGGATATTCAGCAAGCGCTCTTGGCGACTTTGGGCGATCGCTCCAGTTCAATCCGAGGGCGCAACTGGCTCCCTAACCAGCAGTAGTTTTCAGTTTTGTGAAGCTCAGATCCAGCAGCTCTTTGACGATAATGCCCTTCAGCATGACTGCGCTGGAGCCCAGGTCTTTCCTGATTGTGCCTGCGTTTGCAGCGAATGTACTGTTTATGAACACCGTTTTTGGGACTGCTATGGGCACCGCTTTGATAGCCACTTTCGGTAGCGATAGATACGGGTCGGTTTCCCGTCCTACGGATAGGACCATTGCGATCGCAAATTAACCTATAGTGTACGAAGTAATGTAAATATTTCTTTCCACACTATTTCTCTAGCAGTCCATCGTCTCGGAAATTACGCTGATCTTGGTCGCATCTAGCTGCCTTAACAAACAGCTCCGGTGGTGAACGAACTCAAAAGCGTTCCGCCGCTGAAGTAACCCCAAACGGTGCATTTCCAGTCCTTCTCGGATCACTCCTTAGATCACTAGACAAGATCGCCGCATGGAAAACAGTAACTATTGTTTCTGCACCCTAGCGCTAGGAAAACGCTATCAAGAACACGCCGTCAACCTTGCCCAGGACTTAACGCAGTACGCACCAACAATCAAGATTGTCGTCTATACGGACGGTCCTGATAGGTTTTCATCCTGCGAGAATGTCCTGCCTTTCTATCACCGTCAGAAAGGAATATTGAATTGCTTCCACGACAAGCGTTTCGCCTTGGAAAAAGCTTTATCGCTATATTCCACTGCTATTTTTATTGACGCTGATACCCGCGTTTCAGCACCTGTTCCGGAGGGAATAGCCTGGGAGCCTGGCATTACCAGTAATGGAGAAAACCTACAGGAACATATTTCCCGGTTTGCACCAGAACGACTAGCAGCAATCAACGACGTTTCGCAAAAGATGGACATCAATTTGTCAAAGGCAAGTTGGATTGCTGATGCTTTATTTGCTGTCAGCCGTGGTTCAGGAAAAGAGCATGAATTCTTCGATGCTTGGGGGCGTATTGGTCTCTACATGGAACTTAAAGGCATTCATGCCGGACAGGGAAATGTAACAGGATTGGCCGCTGAAAGCGTCGGTTGGAAGCTAAACTCCCCTTCTAACTGGGAAGAATTGAGGCATTGGGCAAAGCACTTTGACGCCTCGAAAGATAAAACGCGGAGGCGAGGGATTCGAGAAAGAGTGGAGAGAAAGCTGGGATATTACGCTCGACTCAGCACAGCAAAAGTGAAGTCTCTAAAAGATTTTGATTTTTACTATCGATAGTTTCTCAGCCTATTCGAGTCCATTCAGATTAAGTCTTATCTCTCAGTATAAATTTCCAAGCCAGCCCATGCGTCACCCTCCTCCTACACCTAACTCCTTAGCTGTAAATTCAACTTGAAAGGCGAGATTGATTGTCTTTGAGACGATAAACACCATTTTCAGGCATAGCTTTTAAAAGCCATTAATCGGACCATTAACTGGACCATTAAGCCATTAATAAAACACCAAATTACCTACCCCAACCCACCCGGCATGTTTGAGTATTTTACCGATCGCACCATCCAAATCATTCTGTTTGCCCAGGAAGAGTCCCGACGCCTGGGGCATCGTCTGGTGGGCAGCGAGCAGCTTTTGCTTGGCGTCATTGGTGAGCAAAAGAGCCCTGCGGCTCAGCTACTGACTGAGGCAGGAATAACTTTGGAGAAGGCTCGCACACAGGTCGAGTCCATGATTGGGCGGGGTGCCGGCAATGTGCCGCCGGAGATTCCGTTTACGCCAAAGGTGAAG
>JBCCTE010000506.1:0-2701 GCA_039198915.1 Cyanobacteria bacterium P01_D01_bin.73
CACGCCTGATAATCATCGTGCGTGGGCAAATCCTCGGCTAGAAAATTTGGTGACCGAAGGAGGCAATGTGACGGCGGAGTACGCGGCGGAAAGTTATTACCGCATCGACAAAATTTGGTCGGTGATTCAGCTGTTCATGCCCTCTACCCGTAAGCTGCACCCGGAGCCCCTCCACGTTAGCTATCGCTATCCCCATTGGCATTCCACCTTGGGCAAGGAGTTTGTGATTTATTGCCTGTTTTGTCCGGTGGGTCCCCAGCGCACCAAAGCATATTTGATTCATTTCACGTCCCTACAGGCGTTTTGGCGGTTGCATAAGCTACCAGTGCCGTTCCGCCGCTGGGTAAAAAATCGCTTGTTTAATGCGGCGAAGGGCATGCTGGAGGGGTTGGTGCGCCAGGATGTGCGGGCGATCGCCCAGGAGCAGCAAGCATACTTGGACAATCCCAGCCGTCGCGGTCCTGAATATAATCCTGCCCTGTCCGCCGTTCAGCGCTTAATTCGCGAGCGAGCAGCATCGGCTTCGATGGATGCCAAGTCGGCGGGGGAGAGAGGGATCGCTGAAAAGTCCATCACTTCAACAGCGGTTGCCCAGGAAATCGTGATGGAGCAGCAAATGGATATGCAGTAACGGATGGGATAAGTAGACGACGTAAATAAACGTACACTTCGTAATGCTACCTCTAGCGGCGAGGACAAAAGCAAGCGGGTAAAATTAAAACGACGAAAAATTTTCGGTGGTTCTAGGAACTGTCATTAACTAGGTTTCAACACCAAGAGCTGAAAGGGGTTTAGCCCCCAGGTTCTTCTGTTCTAGAGGATGCGTACCTCCTGCTATGTATCGCTTCTGGAGACTAATGGCTTACATGCTCCCTGACCACGAACCTTTGCGCTGAAAGTTGGTGCCTGAACTGGGAGTTCACCGTAAAATTACGCAATAGGTCTGGAATCATAACGTCTGCGGATTGCCTGAGTTTTCACCAACCTGCCTCGCCAATCCATTTTGTTCATCGTCTCACCCGTCGCCGCCCCGTTTTAAGCCCATGAGCCATTGCCTCAATCCCCGTTGCGAAAGCCCCAAAAACGACAAAACTGACAAAGCCTGTCGGAGCTGTGGGGAAACGTTGATGCTGCGTGGACATTATCGAGCGGTGCGACCGTTAGGGCAGGGGGGCTTTGGCAAAACCTATTTAGCAGTGGATCGCGATCGCCTGGATACTCCCTGCGTGATTAAACAGTTCTCCCCCCGGGTGAAAACCCGCGCTGCGCTGAAAAAATCCATTCGCCTATTTAGCCAAGAAGCCATCCGTCTGCGAGATTTGGGGGAGCATCCGCAAATTCCCAGTTTGTTGGCCTACTTTGAAGACAACGGTCGCCTGTATTTGGTACAGGAGTTTATTGCTGGTCCTAATTTGCTCCAGGAATTTCACCGTAACGGCCCTTTTAGTGAGCAGCAAATTTTGCGCTTATTGAACGATATGCTGCCGGTGTTGGATTTCATTCACGACAAAAGCGTCATTCACCGGGATCTGAAGCCAGACAATATTATTTGCCGCAAAACCGATGATCGCTATGTGGCGATCGACTTTGGCATTGCCAAGCAGCTAGATCCGGAGGGGGGCGGCAAGCCGGGCACCAAAATTGGTACCGAAGGTTACTCCCCCATTGAACAGTTGCGAGGTGGGCAGGCGTATCCCGCCAGCGATCTTTATAGCCTGGGGGTGATTTGCATTTTCTTGCTTACTGGCGTTCCTCCTGATGAGTTATATAATCCGCTGACGGGGCACTGGCCTTGGCGAGAGCAGCTGGCTCAGTGGAACGATACGGTCAGCTTGGAAGAGCTGCACGGAGGCGGAGACCCTGCCAGCACTTCCAAGGAAGGGGCAAAACACACCTTTGCCCAAATGCCTGTAACCACTGGCATTAGCGAGCAGCTGGGGTTGCTTTTAGACAAAATGCTGGAGCAGGCGGTGCGCGATCGCTACCAAAGTGCCCAGGATGTAATGACTGATTTACAGGCTATTTTGACGGTGCCTGCGTCTTAAGTATTAGTGGGATCTGCGCCGCCGGGAGGCTGCTCTAACCCAAATTTATCGTGGATGGCTTTGACGGCCTCTTTGCCGCGATCGCGCCCAATAACGCAGCTCACCTTGATGGCCGACGTGGTGATGGTGTGGATATTAATGCCCCGATCCGCCAGGGCTTGAAACATTTGAGCCGCCACCCCCGGACGAGCGGCCATGCCCATTCCCACAATGCTCACCTTGGCAATTTCCCGGCTAACGGCGATCGCCCCCCAGCCTTCCTCTGTGGCCATTCCCCTTAATCGCTGGGTGGCCGTGTCCACATCACTTTCCGCCAGGGTAAAGGCAATATCGCGGGTGGGCACGCCGTCCTTGGTTTCCCGCCGCTGGGACTGAATAATCATATCCACGCTAATGCCGTCTTCCGCCAGCTTTTCAAAGACTTGGGCCGCCATTCCCGGCCGGTCTGGCACCTGGCGAATGGCAATTTGACTTTGCTTGGCATCCAGTGCCACCCCACAAACGGGGGCGAGATTAGGATCATCCTCTAGCAGCGGCGGCGTATCCTGGGCTGGATCTTCCAGGTCAAAAGCTTTTTTCAGGGCCGCTACGGCGCGATCGCACAGCTCTTGCAAATCCGTTTCCCCACTGGTGGGACCGATAATGCAGCCCACCTG
>JBCCTE010000507.1:0-2696 GCA_039198915.1 Cyanobacteria bacterium P01_D01_bin.73
GGTTTGTCGTAGAACGGAATTTCCTGCGATCGCATCCGTTCCACCAATGCCTCCCAATCCTCCAGCGTTTCAAATACCAGCCCGAAATGGCGGGGGTAGACGCCGCGTTGGGGAGAAATATCTTTCGCCAAATGGGCTACTAGCTGATTGCCGTAGAGGTTTAAAATCAGCGCCGATTTTGACTCGCGCCCTACCTCACAGCCAAGCCGATCTCCATAAAACTCCTTTGCCTGCGCCATATCCAATACGGGAAATGCCAAGTGAAATACTGCTGATCCTGATAGGTCTCGCTCCATAGTCTCCACCCTCAAAGTCCTTTCAATTTAGGCTTTCAATTTAGGATAGATAGGACGAAGCGCAGGTGCGAGGGGAACAGATGGGGGCGATCGCCGATTGGGTCACCGTGGGTAGCGAGTTGAGCTGGCAGCCGTGGTTATTTGGCGCGGTGTTGAATGCGGTGCTGCTGCTGATTGTGTGGCGATTGCCCAAGGCGTTGCTGACCCCGGCGGGGATTATTCATGCTTGGTTTTTGGGCGTAATTGTTTGGGGATGTTTGGGGTGGCCGGGCTACATAGTTGTTGGGCTGTATTTTATTGCCGGGTCAGCAGTGACGCGGGTGGGGATGGCGGAAAAGGAGGCGGCGGGGATTGCGGAGAAGCGATCCGGGGCGCGAGGTCCAGAAAATGTGTGGGGTTCGGCGGCGACGGCGACGGTGTGTGCTCTGGGAGTGCTGGGGGCGATCTCCACAAACTCCCCCCAATGGATTCCCTGGCTATGGCTGGGCTATGTGGCTAGCTTTGCCACCAAACTATCGGACACCTTCGCCAGCGAAATTGGTAAAGCCTACGGTAAGCGCACGTTTTCAATGGTTACCCTACAGCCGGTGGCGGCGGGCACCGAGGGAGCGGTAAGCCTAGAAGGGACGATCGCTGGGGTGATCGGTTCGCTGTTGATTGCGATCGGCGGCTGGGGCGTGGGTTTAATTTCCCTGCTGGGCATTGCCATCTGCGCAGTGGCAGCATTTATTGGCACCACTGCCGAAAGTTTTATCGGTGCCACCTTTCAGGACAAGTTCAACTGGATGACCAACGAAGTGGTAAACGCCATCAATACGCTGATTGGGGCGATCGCGGCGATCGGGCTAGGAGCAATTCTCGGCTTGGGATAGTTGGGAAGCTGTGGGGTTAGATTGAGAGTAGTTGTTTTGCTATGAGATTTCGTCGGAGAAAGTCCCATGGTTGTTTCCCCTGTTACTGCCACCCCCACCGTTGCGATTTCCCCCGATAGCTTGATGATTCCCAGTGGCGGTCATGTGGTGTTTCAAGGGGTGACCTGGGAGCAGTTTGAGGCGATCGCCCTAGCTTTTGGCTACACCTCTGGCTACCGGTTGGCGTATGACAATGAAAAGTTAGAAATTATGGTCCCTCTTCCCGAGCACGAGTATTTCAAGTCTTCCCTCAGCGACCTGGTTAAGGATATTGCAGACGAGTTAGACATGGATTACGCGTGTTACGGCTCCACTACCTGGCGTCAGCATCTGAAGAAAATGGGGGTGGAGGCAGATGATTGTTTTTACATTCAAAACGAGGCGACGGTGCGAGGGCGAACGGATCTGGATACCAGCTTGGAAACAGATCCGCCGCCGGATTTAGTGTTGGAAATTGATGTAACCAGCAAATCCTTGGCGCGGTTTCCTATTTATGCCCAGTTGGGAGTGCCAGAAATTTGGCGTTATGACGAGGGCAAACTGGAGATTTACGAATTGGTGAAAGGGGGAATTTACCAGCAGCGGGAAACCAGTTTGGCGCTCCCTAAAATTCCTGCGCACGAGTTACCGGACTTAATTGAGCAGTACCGTTCCCAAGGACAGCGAGCAATACGGAAGGCGGTGCGACAGTGGGCAGCGCAGTTTCGGCAGTCTGACGAATGACATCAATAGGCTGACTTGGGCGATTGCGGCGATCGGGCTGGGGGCAATTAGTACTATCAGTTGGGAATAATCGGTTTTTCCAAGGCTGCCTAAATAAGGATTCTAGTGTTTACCTTTTCGTACCATCAGCATAGTTACAGCGATGAAAATCCCTAGATAGCTTGAATCTACTTGCCAGACTGTTGGCCCATCTCTTCTGATTCTTCTAATTTCTCTGATGCTTGAAATTCCTTCCACGACGCCAGAGCATGCTGAAATCTCCCCGAGTTTTTCTTGATATAACCAATCCCAGTTTTCACCAAGAAAAGCAGCAGGAAAGAGCCAATTGCAATTGTAGATATTTCGAGAAGGCTGGGATTAAATTTAAGCTCAAGAAAGTCATTGCCATAGACAACGCCAGGCTGTACTTCAGTGTTGCTTTGCTTAGGCTGTTCATTAGGCTGTTTTTGATCGCCAACATCTGACCTGACAGCGATAAAAAATGTAGCTATGGATCCAGCAACTATGGGAAGTGCCGATATCGATGTGTACATTCTCGGCTTCTTTTTCTCCGCGTCGAAGCCATCATCCTTATCTTTCATTTCTGCAGCTGCTGTAGAATCAAGTGCATGATTATACTTTGTTCTATCCTTTGCATAATAAATACCCATCTCTCTCTGCAAAGCTCTTCTCCTTCTTTCCGCGGTCGAAATGTCCTCTCCTGAGAGCTCCTCAAGATATTTTGTACTGAACTCGTCCGCACTCAAATCCTGAATTTCTCTTGCTA
>JBCCTE010000508.1:0-2689 GCA_039198915.1 Cyanobacteria bacterium P01_D01_bin.73
CCCCAAAGTCATCAAGCATGGCGATCGCCCGCTCCACATCTCGACGGCGGTGGAGACGACCACAGGCTTCAAGCAAATCATCTTGAAACGCCTGGACACCTAGGCTGACCCGGTTTAGCCCCAGCTTTAAAAAGCCCGCCAGCTTATCTCGATTGAACGTACCGGGATCCATTTCCATGGAGATTTCCACATCCGGCGCAATGGTGAAGCGATCGCCCAGGGCTCGTAAAATGCGATCAAACTGGTCAACACTGAGCAGCGACGGCGTCCCCCCGCCAAAGAAAATCGTCGTTAGCGGCAGCGAATTAGACGGATCCGCCAGAGACACCGTAGTAATCTCTTGAACTAGAGCGTCCACGTAGCGGCGAATGCGGTCCGAATTGCTGCCATCAACCGGTGTTTTTTGGGGCGTTTCCGATGGGGAAGTCTCAGCAGCGTTGGGTAAAAACTCTCCCGTAACGGCGATCGCAAAGTCGCAGTAGTAGCACCGACGGCGACAAAAGGGAATATGCAGGTACACCGCCTGGGGAGCGGGGGTAATTGCGGGGCGGACCGCCGATGCGGGCAACGATATAATAGTTGGCATACAACGGACCTGCGAAACGGGCTTGTTACGGGTGTTACGGGCTAATCAGTACAACACAACCTAAGGCAGCGTTTCTCGAGAAAAATTTGAACATGGCATTTTCCCAAGCATTTCCCCAACAGCGGAGCTTATCAGCGATCGGCAAATGATCGACACACTCATCATCCTCTCATTCCTAATTGTAGGCATCGGCGTCGGCTTCTTTGCCGTTGACCTGCTGCCGGAATCTGCCCTGGCCGAAGTCACTAACCGCGACGGACTGAACATAGTGATTGGCGGCTTTGGCGCTTTGATGGGGGGAATTGTTGGTTTAGCGGTGCAAGCATTTTATCGCCGAATGGAGAAGCGGATTCAGGTGATGCCAGTGGACCGGCTGCTGGTGCGCTCCGTTGGTTTGGTGTTGGGGCTATTGGTGGCCAACCTGTTGTTGGCTCCAGTGTTCTTGCTACCCATTCCCTGGAAGTTTGCGTTTATCAAGCCGCTGCTGGCAATTTTTGGCAGCATTGTTGTTGGCTTTACGGGGGTTTCTCTCGCGGATACCCAGGGGCGAGCGCTGTTGCGTTTGGTTAATCCCAGCAGCGCCGAAACGTTTCTGGTCAGCGAAGGCGTGTTGAAACCAGCGAAGGCCAAGGTGCTGGATACGAGCTGCATTATTGACGGGCGAATTTCGGATTTGCTAGATACGGGCTTTTTGGAGGGACAAATTCTGGTGCCCCAGTTTGTGCTCCAAGAGTTGCAGTTTGTGGCAGACGCGGCCAACGACCAGAAGCGGGTCCGGGGGCGGCGCGGGCTGGATATTTTGAATAAAATTCGGGAGCGCCATGGCGATCGCATCGTAATTCACCGAGCGGACTACGACGATCTCAGCACCGTGGACTCCAAATTGGTACGGCTGGCGCAGGAATCCGATGCGGCGCTACTAACCAATGACTTCAATCTAAATAAAGTTGCCACCGTTCAAGATGTTCAGGTGCTGAACGTCAATGACTTAATGGAAGCGCTGCGCCCTAGCTATTTGCCAGGAGACAGCCTAGAGCTAAAGGTTCTGCGCCAGGGCAAGGAGCCGGAACAAGGGGTTGGTTACCTAACCGACGGCACCATGGTGGTCATAGAAACGGGCAATCGCTACGTCGGCGATGAGCTGCAGGTCATTGTCACTAGTTCGCTGCAAACATCGGCCGGTCGGATGATTTTCGCTCGCCCGGCAAATCCTGTTGTTGCCTAACCCATCACTGCCTAGTTTGATGTTGCCTGACTTGTGTGCTCTGGGCGATCGCCCATACTAAATCGCCCCAGCCAACCAGCCCGTTTCGGGCTGCCGCCGATACTCCTGGCTAACGGCTTCACTGCATGTTCCAGTGAACTGCTCCTTTATCAGAGAACATCTCAAAGTCCGATCAATCGCTTCACTTCTAGCTCAAGCCGATCCAACAGTGGAGTCAATAGGCTCAAAAGTGCCGCCAGTTAAGGCAACACGTCAAACGTCACGACGGCTATAAACTTCAGCATTTCTTGATTGGACGGGCCAACCTGGGCTGCACAGCAGCATCTAAAGCCTAACGATAAGCCCTTACCGGTTCGGATATATAAGTCTAATAGACACTGTTTTGACTCGTGAAATTACGTATACTTGATATCAAACAATATTGAAATTAATTTGCAGCAGTTCATGACGGCTGAGATGCTGCTCCTCAAAAAGATCCCAAGAAAGTTTTTAGTTACGCCATAAACTGCGCCATTGCAATTACGCCATTGATTGAGTCTCCCATTGGCGAGCCCTCTATCAATCAAGTTCCGAAGCCAAGCCCTAAAGCTTTGATCAATAGTTTCAGCATATTTTGATTCCACAGCTACAGAGTTTCCAAAACGGCAAAAAGAATTTGACATCCATCTCGCCAAGCACTGTTGGCAGGGCAAATAAGTTGAGCTAAATCAAAGCTCCAGGTCTGAAAAGTGAATCTACTTTCTAGCGATGCGTCGATATTTTTGCTTATCTGCGGGCTCTCGTTTGGGCTGATTGTGATTTCGATTATTAGCTATTGTTTGGGACGTAGGGTTCGCGGGTATGAACAGGCTGAAATTCGGTGGCGCGATCTTGAGCGA